>JADGMZ010000062.1:0-4924 GCA_015234495.1 Brevundimonas sp.
CGGCCGCCGACGTTACGCAGCGCGACCACCGACGGCTCGTTCAGCACGATGCCCTTGCCCTTCATGTAGATCAGGGTGTTGGCGGTGCCGAGGTCGATGGCGATGTCGTTGGAGATCGCGCCGAAAATGCTGTTGAACATGGGTCCGGGATACCGTTCGTTCGGGCCTTGAAGAGGGCGTTCGCTGTCTCGATCCGCTTCGGCGAAGCCCCGGCCGCGCGCATCCCCATCCGCGCCGCCTCCTGATCGTTATCGCCTGACCGACCGAAGGCCCGTTTGCCCGTGTGTGGCGGCGATTACAAGCCCCATGCGGCGCGTCCGGGAGCGCGCCCGGCCCTGTCGGCGGCGCGACGCTTCACGATCGCGTCAGTCAAGCTTGCTCGTCGGCGGTTCCGGCGGCCCGTTCCCGGCGGCGGACCAGTTCGCGGACGGCGAGCATCAGGCCCAGCCAGACCACCGCGACGCCGGCCAGGATGGCCGAGGTCCAGATCCCGTCGCCGGACACGGCGGAGGCGACGGCGCCGCCGAAAAAGGCCACCAGGGCGGTCTTGGGCAGCACCCCCAGCGCGCAACCGAGCAGATAGGCGGGAAAGGAGGCGCGGGCGGCCCCGAAGGCCATGTTGACGACGATGAACGGCGCTGACGGAACGTTGCGGATCATGAAGCTGGCGTAGAAGGCGTTCTGGCCGACGAATCCTCTCAGCCGGTTCAGGGTGGGCCCGCCGAGGCGGTCGACCATCCGCGCCGTCGGCCCCCGCCCCAGCCAGTAGGTCACCCCCGCCGAGGCGATGGTGGCGGCCCAGCTGTACAGGAAGCCCGACCACGGCCCGAAGGCGACGACGCAGGCGGCGATGAGGATGAACTGCGGGGCGCCGATGAAGGCGGCGACGATGAACAGCACGACGGTGGCGGCGAAGGCCCAGGGGCTGCCGGCATAGCCCTGCAGCCAGGCTTCCAGCCGCTCCTCGGCGTCCAGCCCGAGCTGGCTCTTGCCGATCATCAGCAGGGCGACCGTGGCCCCGAGCAGCAGCGCCGCCGCCAGGGCGGTGCGCCACCGGCGGGCTTCCATGTTGAGGATGAAGTCGAACAGGCCGCGCATGCCGGCCGGGATTAGCACCCGCAGGCGGCGGCGGCGAGAGCGCCAGGGCGAGCCCACCACTGAGGACAGGCCCGCCCGACCCGACTTGGCGGGATCGGCGTCGCGCATGCTATGGGTTGCACAACCAGGGGATGGGGCGGGACATGAATCACATCACGCACTGGCGGAACGACGCCCCGGCGAACGCGCCGGCGACCGGGTGGCAGGGCCTCAATGCCGATCAGCGCGGTGAGGACGGCCATGGCGACAAGCCGTCCCTGACCATCTCCGACGCGGCCGGGTTCCTGACCCGCGCCGGCCTGTCGTGGAGCGCGCTCGGCCAGGGCGCGGTCGTCACCTTCGCCTTCCGCGCCACCTCGGGGCCCCTCCCCCTCGATGTCTCCGGCTTCGCCCGCTTCACCTCGATCCAGATCGAGGCGACCCTGCTGGCCCTGCAGGCCTGGTCGGACGTGGCGGACATCACCTTCGTCCGGCAGGATGCGGGCGGCGGCTATTCCGACAACGCCGCCATCCTGTTCGGGAACTACAGCAGCGGGGCCGACGGCGCCGCGGCCTTCGCCAGCCTGCCCGGCTCGACGGCGCCCGGCGCCAGCGAGGGCGACGTGTGGGTCAACCGGTCCCTCGCCTACAATGCCCTGCCGACGATGGGGACCTATGGCCATCTCGCCCTGGTGCACGAGATCGGCCACGCCATCGGCCTGCTGCACCCCGGCGACTACAACGCCGCCCCCGGCGTCGACATCACCTATGGAGCCCACGCCAGCTATCGCGAGGATTCCAACCAGTACACGGTGATGAGCTATTTCAGCGAAACCTCCACCGGCGCCGGATACGGCCCGGGGCGGTACGCCTCGGCGCCGCTGCTGGACGACATCGCGGCGGCGCAGCGGCTGTACGGGGCCAACCTGGAGACCCGGACCGGGGACACGGTCTACGGCTTCAACTCGACGGCGGAGCGTCCGTGGTTCTCCGCCGACCTGGACGGCGCGATTCCGGTGTTCGCGGTCTGGGACGCCGGCGGCGCCGACACCTTCGACTTCTCCGGGTATTCGGGCAGCCAGGTCATCGACCTGCGGCAGGGCGGCTTCTCCAGCGTCGTCGGCGGAGGCGGAAACGTCTCCATCGCCGTGGGCGCGGTGATCGAAAACGCCATCGGCGGCGCCGGGGACGACCAGATCTACGGCAACAGCGGCGACAACCGGCTGACGCCCGGCGCGGGACACAACCGTGTCGACGGCGGCCTGGGCGTGGACACCGTCGTCTTCGCCGGCCCGCAGTCGGCCTACACCGTCACCTGGAGCGGCCCCGACTGCTTCGTGTCGGGGCCGGAGGGGAGCAGCCGGGTCCGCAACGTCGAGTTTCTCGCCTTCTCCGACGGGACGATCGAGATCACCGCGCCGGGCGGCCTGCGGGTCAACGGCGACATCACCGACGACATCGCCCATGGCTCGGCCTTCTCCGACACGATCAACGGGTCCGACGGCGACGACCACATCTACGGTCTGGAGGGACACGACCAGCTTGTCGGGGGCCGCGGGAATGATTTCATCGACGGAGGCGCGGACAACGACACCATCTATGTCGATCAGGGCGACGACACGCTGATCGGCGGCGACGGCGAGGACATCCTCGAGCTGGAGAGTTCCCGGACCGGGGTCGTCCTCGACCTTGAGGCCGGGACGATGACGGGAGACTGGAGCGGGGTCGACCAGGTCAGCGGGATCGAGCGTGTCTACGGCTCGCGCCACAACGATTTCATCCGCGGTGACGCCGCGGACAACTACATCCAGGGCGGCGGCGGAGTCGATGCGATCCACGGCGGCGGCGGGGACGACGAACTGGTCGGATCATGGAAGGAGGCCGGCGGGGCTGAGGACGTCGTCAAGGGCGGCGGGGTGGCGAACGGCTCCGTCGCGTCCGCCGTCTCGCTCGACCTGTCCTTCGACCGCCTTGAACGCGAAGGCGTGTACGGTTTCGGCCAACCCACGGCGAGCGTGGTCGCCACCACGCATGGCGGGTTCGAATACTACGCCTTCACGGCGGGCGCCAACGCCGACGTCGTCGTCGACATCGACGGCGCCTCGTTCGACTCGGTGATCCGGATCTTCGACGCGTCCGGAACCGAAATCGCCAGCAATGACGACGGGAGGTACGGCGGTGACGGCGGCTCGGCCACGGACTCGTTCCTGCTCGTTCGCCTTCCCGCCGCCGGCATCTACTACGTCCAGGTCGGGGCCTATACAGGGGGATCCGGGTCGTCCGTGCAGTCGGGAGCGATCGGAGCGGGCCAGACCTACACCCTCCACGTCACCGTTCCCGGCCATGAGACGCAGCCGACCCACGCCCAGGGTTCGGAACTGCACGGCGACGAGGGGGCGGACATCCTTCGCGGCACGGTCGGGCGGGACGTTCTCGACGGCGGCAGCGGCGACGACCTGATCTACGCCGACCGGGGGAACGACGTCATCCGCGGCGGCGAGGGCTGGGATACGCTGCACTTCATCTGGGATTCGAGCACTGAAACCCGCCTGCTTATGGTCGGCGAGGACGAATATCTTCTCAAGGGTCCGGAAGGGGCGGACCTGATCTCGGGAATCGAGGTCATCCGCTTCAGCAACATCTCCATCGACCTGGCGCGGCTGTACGCGCTCGGAGCGTTTGACGGCCGGCCGGACGGGCTCAGCCTGGCCGACCTCATCGCCGGCGATCCCCTCGTCGAGGAGCCGCTGGTGCTGCCGGGGGCGGACGGGAACGGCAAGTCGGCCGGCCCGCCGCCGGTGCTCCCGCCCATGCCGGAGGTTCCGCCCGGCTCCCCGGACACGCCGGACGCCGGGCTGTTCGAACTGGCGGGCCCCCTGCCCGCCCGGATCGTCTGGTCGCAGCCTGGACTGCCGGAGCCGGATTGGGCGACCAGCGTCGGCGAGCGCGTCTGGGACTGGGCCGAGTAGCGCGAACCGTCGCGGCGGGGCCGGCCGATGGTCGTCCTTTTCCGGCTTGCGGCGACCCGATTTTGCCCCCCTACTGCGCCCGGGGACCTGCCTCGTCGGAGATTGAATTTGAGCCTCGCCTTGGCGATTCTGGCCGGAAGCGTGCTGACGGCGGCGGCTCCGCAGTCGCCGCCGATCTTCAACCCCGGCGCGCCCGGCGAAGCCTCAAGGGTGATCACCGCCGCCGAGGCGGTCGAACTGAGCCGGACCGGCTTCGTCGAGGCCGACGTCCGCTTCATGCAGCACATGATCGTCCATCACGCCCAGGCGGTGGAGATGGTGGCCCTGCTGGAGAGCCGCGGCTCCTCGGAGACGGTCCGGCGGCTGGGCGAGCGGATCGCGCGGACCCAGGAGGCCGAGATGGCGCTGATGGAGGACTGGCTGCTGAGCCGTAACCTGCCCGTCTCCGCGCCCGATCCGCATGCCGGCCATCACGGCCATGAGGCGGCCGATCCGGACACGCCGCTGATGCCCGGCATGCTGACGCCGGCGCAGATGGCGGAGCTGGCCGGGTCCGCCGGGCCGGCCTTCGACCGCCTGTTCCTGGAGGGGATGATCCGGCACCATTTCGGGGCGCTGGACATGGTCGACGACCTGCTGGCCGACGCCGATACGGCCGAGGATCCGATGCTGTCGGACTTCGCCAGTTCCGTCACCGCCGACCAGTCGGCCGAAATCCTGCGCATGCAGTCCATCCTGTCCGAGCTACAGATCCAGTCATCCGAGGGGCGACCATGACTATCCGCAGTCTTCTGTTGAACTCCGCCGCGGCGGCCAGCGTCCTGTTCGGGGCGGCGACGGCGCAGGCGCAGGCGGCGCAGGGCCAGGTCCCGCCGGTG
>JADGMZ010000062.1:4934-6500 GCA_015234495.1 Brevundimonas sp.
GGCTGCATGACGCCGGCCAGGCGATTTCGAACCTGACGCTGGAGCATTCGGTCCAGCCGCCGCCCGGCTTCTCCGATCCCGAGGCCATCTTCGCCCCGCGGACGCGCGAGGAGATCGCGGCGATGCGCGCACGGGCGGCGGCGGCCGGGGGCGGCGAGACCGAACCCGCGCCGGCGCGCCGCTACAGCCCTCTGGCCATGGCCAACAGCGACCTTGCGATATCGGATGGGAAGCTGTTCATCGGCAATTTCAATGGCTTCAACGCCTATGACGTCAGCGGCGACGGCGCGCCAGAATTGGTGCTGTCGGTGGTTTGCCCCGGTGGCCAGGGCGACCTGTCGGTGCATGGCGACCTGCTGTTCATGTCCGTCGAGCAGAATCGCGCCCGACTGGATTGCGGGGTCAAGGACGCCGAGGGCGAGGTCAACGCCGAACGCTTCCGCGGCATCCGCATCTTCGACATCAGCGACCTGAGCGCGCCGCGCCAGGTGGCCGCGGTCCAGACCTGCCGGGGGTCGCACACCCACACCCAGGTCCCCCACCCGTCCGATCCGAACGTGCTCTACATCTACAACTCGGCCACCTCGGGCGTGCGCAAGAGCGACGAGCTGGCCATCTGCCAGGACGGCGAACCGGGCGAGAATCCCGAGACGGCCCTGTATTCCATCGATGTGATCAAGGTGCCGCTGAACGCCCCGGAGCAGGCGGCCATCGTCAACCGCCCGCGCATCTTCGCCGACCGCGAGAGCGGCGCCGTGGCCGGGCTGTGGAAGGGCGGCCGCTTCGGCGTCGGCGGCCAGAATACGGCTCCCACCAACCACTGCCACGACATCACCGTCTATCCCGAGATCGGTTTGGCGGCGGGGGCCTGCAGCGGCAACGGCATCCTGCTGGACATCTCCGATCCCGAGAATCCGTCGCGGGTGTCGGAGCTGTTCGATCCGGACATGGCCTACTGGCACTCGGCGACCTTCAACGTGACCGGCGACAAGGTGCTGTTCACCGACGAATGGGGCGGCGGCACGTCGGCGCGGTGCCGGGCCGAGGACCCGGCTACCTGGGGCGCTGACCTGATCGCCGCCGTCGAGGACGGGCAGCTGGCCGGCAAGAGCTTCTTCAAACTGCCCGCGGCCCAAACCGCGTCCGAGAACTGCGTGGCCCACAACGGCAATCTGGTGCCGGTGCCCGGGCGCGACCTGATGGTCCAGGCCTGGTACCAGGGCGGCGTCTCGATCGTCGACTTCACCGACCCGGCGCGGCCGATGGAGATCGCCTATTTCGACCGCGGCCCGATCGACGCCGAACGGCTGAAGGTCGGCGGCCACTGGTCGGCCTACTGGTTGAACGGCCGCATCTACGCCAGCGAGATCGCGCGCGGCTTCGACGTGCTGAAGCTCACCCCCAGCGAACACCTGTCGGCGGCCGAGATCGCCGTGGCCGAACGCGTCCTGGCCGGGACGATCAATCCGCAGACCCAGACCCGGCCGCAGTGGGAGCACCACCCGGACGTGTCCCAGGCCTATCTGGACCAGCTGGCCCGCTCCCAGGGGCTCGAGGCGCCGCTGG
>JADGMZ010000063.1 GCA_015234495.1 Brevundimonas sp.
AGCGCGCCGGGCACGGAGACGACGTCGAACGCCACGCCCAGCGCGCGCAGGGCGTCCTTCGCCCCTTCCAGCAGGGCGTCGGCCAGGTCGTCATAGAAGCGGGCCTCGACGATGAGGACGCGATAGGGATCGCTCACGACAGTTCCTCTCCGTCCATGTCGCGCCAGCCGACGATGCGCAGGCCGTAGCCTTCGAGGGCGGCGGGGTTGGGGCGCGTCGAACTCATCACGATCATGTCGCGGACGCCGAGATCCAGCAGGATCTGGGCCCCGACGCCGTAGTTGCGCAGGGCCCGGTCGGCGGCGGCCGGCTTGGCCTCGCCGGACAGCCGCTCGGCGAGGCCGTGCAGCTCGGGGTCGCGCAGGAAGACGGTCACGCCCGGTCCGGCATGCTCGCTGATCGCCTTCAGGGCTCGCGGCACATAGTTCTGGCGCGCCTCGACATGGCCGAGCAGGTCGGCGGCGAAATCGACCTGATGCATCCGCACCAGGGTCGGCTTGCCCGGCTCGATCTTGCCGTGGACCAGGGCCACGTGTTCGACGCCCTCGATGGCGTTGCGGTACAGCATCAGCCGGTACGGCCCGCCGTGGACGCTCTCGAAGGGCGTGTCCATGACCCGCTCCACCAGCCGCTCGGTGCGGCGGCGGTAGGCGATCAGGTCGGCGATCGTCCCGATCTTCAGGCCGTGCAACTGGGCGAAGGCGATCAGATCCGGCATTCGGGCCATGGTGCCGTCGTCGTTCATGATCTCGCAGATCACGCCTGCCGGGGTCAGGCCCGCCATGCGGCTGATGTCGACGGCCGCTTCGGTGTGGCCGGTGCGGACCAGCACGCCGCCGTCGCGGGCGACCAGCGGGAAGACATGGCCGGGCGAGACGATGTCGTCGGCAGTGCGGTTCGGATCAACGGCGACCTGGACCGTGCGGGCGCGATCGGCGGCGCTGATGCCGGTCGTCACCCCCTCCTTCGCCTCGATCGAGACGGTGAAGGCGGTGCCCATGCTCTCGCGATTCTCGGCCGACATCGGCGGCAGGCGCAGCTGGCGGGCGCGATCGGCGGTGATGGCGAGGCAGATCAGGCCGCGGGCGTGACGGGCCATGAAGTTGATCTGGTCCGGCGTGGCGAACTGGGCCGGGATGATGACATCGCCCTCGTTCTCCCGGTCCTCGGCGTCGACCAGGATGTAGGGCTTGCCGTTGCGGGCGTCCTCGAGGATGTCCTCGATCGGACTGATCGGGCTGTCGTTCATGTTGGCCGCCAATTGCATCACGCCGTCTCCTGCCACCGCGCGAGGTATCGCGCCAGCATGTCGATCTCGAGATTGACCGCGTCGCCGGCCTTGAGGCGGCCGAGGGTGGTCGCTTCCCAGGTGTGGGGAATGATGTTGACGCCGAAGGCGCGGTCCTCGACCGCGTTCACCGTCAGGGAGACGCCGTCCAACGTGATCGAGCCCTTGGGGGCGATGAAGCGGTGCAGCGGCGCGGGCGCCTCGATGTCGATGCGGCGGGATCCGCCGTCGGGCCTGACCAACACCACACGGCCGAGGCCGTCCACGTGGCCGGAGACGATGTGGCCGCCCAGTTCGTCGCCGAGCCGGGCGGCCCGCTCGAGATTGACGCTGTCGCCTTCCCGCCAGTCGCCGAGGGTGGTCTTCGAGAGCGTCTCGTTCGAAACCTCGACGGCGAACCAGCCCGGCCCCTTCCCGGTGACCGTCAGGCAGCAGCCGGCGTGGCTGATCGAGGCGCCGAGGTCGATTCCCGCCGTGTCCCAGGCGGTCTCGATCTCATAGCGCCGGTCGCGCTCAGTCTGGCGAACCGAGCGGACGCGGCCGATGTCGGTGACGATGCCGGTGAACATTCAGATGCGCTCGTAGCGTTCCCACAGGTCGTCGCCGAGCGGTTCGGCCGACAGTCGCCGGAACTTGGGGGCGTCCGCCAGCTTTGCAAGCGCCAGGGCGCCCACGCAGGGCCGGCCCTCCCCGCCCAGCAGGATCGGGGCGCGGAACCACTCGAGGCGGTCCACCAGTCCGGCGCGCAGAAAACTGGCCGCCACCTGCCCCCCGCCCTCGATCAGGACCGATCCGGCGCCGGCGCGGCGAATGGCCTGCAGGGCCGCCTCCGGCGAGGGCCGGCCGTCGGGGGCGTCGACCCGCTCGATGCGGGCCGCCCCGATGGCGGCAGGCTCGGCGGCGGTGAGGATCAGGCTGTCGGCCCGGGCGATCTTCGCCGTCGGGGGCGTGCGCAGGCGGCTGTCGAGGACGACGCGCAGGGGTTGGTCGACCGGTCGGCCCGGCAGCCGCGCCGTCAGCTCGGGATCGTCGGCCAGTACGGTCTCAACGCCGACGAGGATGGCGTCATGGGCGGCGCGCAGGCGATGACCCTGCAGACGCGCCGCCTCCCCGGTGATCCATTTCGACTCGCCGGACGCCGTGGAGATCCGCCCGTCGAGGGAGGTCGCCAGCTTGAGAGTGACGGAGGGGCGCATCAGCGCGGGCCGGACTCGTCGTCCAGACCCTCGTCGCCAAGGAAGCGGGCGAAGTCGCCGGTGTGGCGGAAGTCCTTGTAGACCGAGGCGTAGCGGACATAGGCCACCTCATCGACGCCCTTCAGCGCCTTCATGATGAAGTCGCCGACCGTCGAGGACGGGATCTCGGTTTCGCCGAGGCTCTCCAGCTGACGGACGATGCGGCTGACAAGCTGCTCGATCTGCTCGGGCTGCACCGGGCGCTTGCGGAGGGCGATGCCGAGCGAGCGCTCGAGCTTGTCCCGGTCGAACGGGGTGCGACGGCCGTTGCGCTTGAGGATGACCAGTTCGCGCAGTTGGACCCGCTCAAAGGTGGTGAAACGCCCGCTGCACTGCGGACAGGACCGGCGGCGGCGGATGGCGGCGCCGTCGTCGGACGGGCGGCTGTCCTTCACCTGGGTGTCCGGATTTCCGCAGAAGGGGCATTTCATCGGCGCGTCATCCGTAGATCGGGAAGCGGCGCGTCAGCTCGCGCACTTCGCCGGCGACCCGTTTCGAGACGCGGGCGTCGGCCTCGTCGCCGCCCTTCATCGAATCGATGACGTCGGCGATCCAGTGGCCGACCTGCTGGAACTCGCCCACGCCGAAGCCGCGGGTGGTGCCCGCCGGCGTGCCCAGGCGAATGCCCGAGGTGATGGTGAAGGGCGCGTCGTCGAACGGCACCCCGTTCTTGTTGCAGGTCATCAGGGCCTGCTCCAGCGCCGCCTCGGTGGCCTTGCCGGTGACGCCCTTGGGCCGCAGGTCGACCAGCATCAGGTGGCTGTCGGTGCCGCCCGAGACGATGGCCGCGCCGCGCTCGACCAGCACGGCGGCGAGGGCGCGGGCGTTGGTCACCACCTGTTGCGCATAGGCCTTGAACTCGGGCTTCAGCGCCTCGCCGAAGGCCACCGCCTTGGCGGCGATGACGTGCTCCAGCGGCCCGCCCTGCAGGCCGGGGAAGACGGCCGAGTTGATCTTTTTGGCGATGTCGCCGTCATTGGTCAGCACCATGCCGCCGCGCGGCCCGCGCAGGGTCTTGTGCGTGGTGGTGGTGACCACATGGGCGTGCGGCAGCGGATCAGGATAGACGCCGCCGGCGATCAGGCCGGCGTAGTGGGCCATGTCGACCATCAGATACGCCCCGACGCTGTCGGCGATCTCGCGGAAGCGCCTGAAGTCGATGTGGCGGCTGTAGGCCGAGGCGCCGGCGAGGATCAGCTTCGGCTTTTCCTGCTCGGCCATCTGGGCCACATGGTCGTAGTCGATCAGGCAGTCGTCCTCGCGGACCTTGTAGGTCACCGGCCGGAACCACTTGCCCGACTGGTTGGCGGGCGAGCCGTGGGTCAGGTGGCCGCCGGCGGCCAGATCCATGCCGAGGAACGTATCACCGGGGGTCAGCAGGGCCTGGAACACCGCCTGGTTGGCCTGGGCGCCGGAGTGGGGCTGGACGTTGGCGAACGCGCAGCCGAACAGCTCTTTCGCCCGCGAGCGGGCCAGATCCTCGGTGACGTCGACGTATTCGCAGCCGCCGTAGTAGCGCCGGCCCGGGTAGCCTTCGGCGTACTTGTTGGTCAGGACCGAGCCCTGGGCCTCCAGCACCGCCTTCGAGACGATGTTCTCGGACGCGATCAGCTCGATCTGCTCCTGCTGGCGCCGCAGTTCACCCTGGATGCCGCCGAAGATGTCGGGATCGGCGTCGGCGAGAGACTTCGAGAAGAAGGCGTCGTGGGTGAAGGCGGTCACTGGAATCCCCGGAGTTGCGGCGCTTTCATTTAAGCCCCGGCAGGCTGCGCCACAACATCTTGTGGGTCACCGTGACAGAAGCGCCCGCTTCAGCTTGGCGATGGCGATGCGTTCGAGGCCCTTCGGCTCGGCCACCGGGCCGAAGGCCGAGACCTCCAGACCCGTGGCCACGTGGACGGCGGAGCATTTGAGATAGGCGCCGTTGCGGGTCATCTCGATGATGACCTCGCCGATGTCAGGTTCAGGCGGCGACAGGGCGGCGCGCCACGTTGCAGCGGGTCCAGAGCTTGTCCATGGCCGTGACCAGTTCGTCCATCATGCCGTCGTCATGGTCGGGCGACGGGGTGAAGCGCAGACGCTCGGTTCCCTTGGGCACGGTCGGATAGTTGATCGGCTGGACGTAGATGCCGTGCTGCTCCAGCAGAAGGTCGGAGATCAGCTTGCAGTGCACGGGATCGCCCACGTGAACCGGCACGATGTGGCTGACCGAGGGCAGGACCGGGATGCCGACGGCGGCGAAGCGGGCCTTGAGCGCGGCGGCGCGTTCCTGATGCGCCTCGCGGACCTCGGGATGGGCCTTGAGCCAGCGCACCGAGGCCAGGGCCCCGGCGGTCAGGGCCGGCGGCAGGGAGGTGGTGAAGATGAAGCCGGAAGCCCAGCTGCGGACGGCGTCGATGATCATCGCGTCGGCGGCGATGTAGCCGCCCATGACGCCGATGGCCTTGCCGAGGGTGCATTCGATGATGTCGATCTGGTCCAGCAGCCCGTCGCGTTCGGCGATGCCGGCCCCGCGCGCGCCGTAGAGGCCGACCGCGTGGACCTCGTCGAGATAGGTCAGGGCGCCGTATTTCTTCGCCAGGGCGATGGTGCCGGCGAGGTCGGAGATATCCCCGTCCATCGAATAGACGCTCTCGAAGGCGATCAGCTTGGGCGCGTGGGCCGGCGCCGCCCTCAGCAGGTTCTCGAGGTGCTCGAGATCGTTGTGGGCGAAGATGTGCCGCTCGCAGCCGCCGTTGCGGATGCCGGCGATCATCGAGGCGTGGTTCAGGCTGTCGGAGAAGATGATCAGCCCGGGCAGGATGCGCTGCAGGGTCGACAGGGTCGCCTCGTTGCCGACGTAGCCGGAGGTGAACAGCAGGGCCGCCTGCTTGCCGTGCCAGTCGGCCAGTTCGGCCTCGAGGTCCACCGCCGAGCGGGTGGTGCCGGAGATGTTGCGCGTGCCGCCGGCGCCGGCGCCGGCCGCCTCGATCTCGGCCTGCATGGCCGCGATCACGTCCGGATGCTGGCCCATGCCGAGGTAGTCGTTGGAACACCAGACCACCACGTCCTGCTCGGAGCCGTCCTCGCGGCGGCGGACGGCGCGCGGGAAGCGACCGCGCACGCGCCGGAGATCGGCGAAGACCCGGTAGCGGCCTTCGCCCTTGACCTGCTCGACGGCGGTCTCGAATGCGGCGCGATAATCGAACAAGATCGACCCGGAGTCGGCGGACAGGTGTTCGGGGCTATCTGCGCCCAACGACCCGTTCAGTCCAGCGGCGGCGGCGGTTAAATCGTCGCAACCCACTAATTGATAACGGTTCTCATTCCGGCTTCTGGTCATGAAGAAGGATAGTCGCGCGCCGTCGGCAGGCTTTTGCGCCAGATCAATCGCGGGGCAATTGATCCAGCTTCCCGCGCAGCATCTGCAGGATGGCGGAGAAGTCGCGGCCGCCGTAGCCGAGGCCGTTGAACATCTGGAACAGGGCCTCGGTCTGGGCCCCCAGCGGGGTCGAGGCGCCGGACTTGGCGGCGGCGTCCTGGGCCAGCTTCAGGTCCTTGAGCATCATGGCGGCGGCGAAACCGCCCTCGTAGTTGCGGTTCGAGGGGGCGGTCGGAACGGGGCCCGGCCAGGGGTAGTAGGTGGTGGTCGACCAGCTCTGGCCCGAGGACTTGGCGACGATGTCGAACATCTTCACCGGGTCGAGACCCAGTTTCTCGGCCAGGCCGATGGCCTCGCAGGTGCCCAGCATGGTGATGCCGAGGATCATGTTGTTGCAGATCTTGGCCGCCTGCCCCGCTCCGTGGTCGCCGGCGCGGAAGGTCGCCCGGCTCATCGGCTCGAGCGCCGCCTCGATGCGGGCGAACTCGGGGTCCTCGCAGCCGACCATGAAGGCCAGGGTTCCCGCGTCGGCGGCCATCGTGCCGCCGGAGACCGGCGCGTCGGCG
>JADGMZ010000064.1 GCA_015234495.1 Brevundimonas sp.
ACTTCCTGCCAGTAGTCGAGGCCGGAAAGGCCGCCGCCGGTCAGGGTCAGGGGCAGACGGCCTTCCTCGCCGGACCATTCGAACCGGGCGCCCATGTCTGCGAGAGGTGCGCTGATGCGCTTCATCGGCCGCTTCCGCAGGGAGGCGTCGCCGTCGAAAGTGACGGTGATCGGATAGCCCGCCGCCGCGCCCATCAGCAGGCGCACGCCGGTGCCGGCGTTGCCGCAGTCGATGACGGCGGCGGGCTGGCGAAAGCCGCCGTGGCCGGTGACGCGCCAGCGGCCCTGCCCCATACGGTCGACGCCGGCGCCGAAGGCCTCGGCCGCGCGGGCCGTGGCCAGGATGTCGTCACCTTCCAGCAGGCCGTCGATTTCGGTGACGCCGGACGCCATGGCGCCGAGGATCAGGGCCCGGTGTGACATCGACTTGTCGCCCGGCGCGCGCACCACGCCGCGGAGCGCGGAGGCGCGGCGAGCGGTCAGGGCGGAGGGGATCGTCACCCGGCGGTCTCCGAAACATTTTCAGCGTGCGCGGGCGGCGCAAGAGATGGCTTTTGACAGCGGCCCCCCATGGTGGCAAGGGACGCGCCCGATTTCCCACTCCCGCCAAAGGTCTTCACCGTGGCCAATCCCGAACTGGGCCAGAAGCAGGTCTGCCCGAACTGCCAGGCCAAATTCTACGACCTGAGCCGTCGTCCCGCCCACTGCCCGAAATGCGACACCGAGTTCGACCCGGAAGAAGCGCTGAAGCTGCGCAACCGCCGCGGCCGGCCGGCCGGCTACGCCGCCGACGAGACCCCGGAAGAGGATACCGAGGATCAGGTCGACAAGAAGAAGCCCGCCGGCGATGACGAGGATGAGGAGGACACCACCTCCACGCCCGAGATCGACCAGGAAGGCCACGAACCCATCCTGACGCCCGACGACGATGACGACGAGACCCCGGTCGATCCGACCGAGGAGCCCGGCATGGGCGAGGCGGGCGAGGACGACGACGTCCTGGCCGACGACGAGGACGACGACTCCGTGCCCTTTATCGAGGACGAGGACGACGACTCCTTCGACGGCGAGATCGTCAAGCCGGGCAAGGACGAGGACTAGGATTCTCGGCCTTTCCGCGGGCCGCCCCCGGGCGTTCGCGGGGGTCGAAAATAAATGGCGGAACCGGGCTTGATCGCGATCAGGCCCTGACATAGGTTCCGCCGCCTCGCCGGGGGCGGTTTCCTCCGCCGGCGATCCGACCGAAAGGTTCGGGGCTATAGCTCAGTTGGTAGAGCGCTTGAATGGCATTCAAGAGGTCAGCGGTTCGACTCCGCTTAGCTCCACCATCGAAGGCCCCGCGGAACACCGCGGGGCCTTCGCCATATCCGGCCCGGCCTTTCCTCCGCCCCGGGCCCGTCATATGCGTCCTGGCGGGGCGGACCCTCGCCACCCACGGAGCGGGATCTTTTTCGACCGACGCGCGTGTCGCGCGCCGTTGAAGGCGGCCGCCCCGCTCACCATCTGAATGTCGGACCGACGCCTTGCCGATTCCGGGAGGCGCAGACGGTCCAGCAGCCTGCTTCGGGGGCCGAGACGATGACGACGCGCACCATCCTGTTCGACAGCCCCTTCCTGCTGGGCTTTGACCACACCCGGGCCCTGATCGACCGGGCGGCGCGGGCGGCGGCGGACAGCTATCCGCCCTACAATGTCGAGCAGCTGGGCGAGCATTCGGTGCGCATCAGCCTGGCGGTGGCGGGCTTCGGCCCGGACGACCTGACGATCACCCTCGAAGGCCGTCAGCTGAGCATCGCCGGCAAGCGCGAGGAAGCCGGCAAGGGCGAGCAGGCCTATCTGCATCGCGGCATTGCGGGCCGCGGCTTCGTACGCAGCTTCGTACTGGCCGACGGCCTCGAGGTCGACCAGGCCCGGCTGGAGCACGGACTGCTGCATGTCGAACTGAGCCGCCCGGCCGACCTTCCGGCCGTCCGGCGCATTCCCATCACGACAGGCTGACAGCGAGCCGTCGTTTCACGGCCGCCGCTTTCGGGGCCGAACCACACGGCCCCTCGGGGCGTTTAGTCTGGAACAAGGAGGCGGTCGCATGACGCCGACGATGACAAAGGAAGACTTCAAGGGCCTCGGCGCCCCGGACCTCGTCTATGTGCGCGAAATCCGCGCCGCCGACGTTCTGGCCGACACGCCCCTGACCGAGGTTCGCGGGCTCGAGATCGATCCCGAGGCGGTGCTCTACGCCGTCCACGGCGCCGATGGCGAACGCCTGGCCGTGATGATTGATCGCGAAACCGCCTTCGCCGCCGCCGTGGCGCACGAACTGGAGCCCGTGTCGGTTCACTGAGGGCCAGATCGGCGAACCGATCATCCCCCCTCCGCCGTCATGGCCGGGCTTGTCCCGGCCATCCATAGACTCCGTCCGAAGGACGTGAGGGGGCCAACGGCGCGCCATCACTGGAACAACCGGGCATGGGTGGCCGGGACAAGCCCGGCCATGACGGAGAGAAGGCTGTGGTTGGTCAGGCCGCGGTGGCCGGCACGTGGTCCTTGACGAACAGGGCGCGGATGGCGTCGACGGTTCTCGCCTGGCGCAGCTGTTCCCGCATTTCCGACGAGCGCAGGGCGCGGGACACGGCGGCCAGCGCCCGCAGGTGCTCGGCGCCGTCCCGGGGCGGCGCGAACAGGGCGAAGATCAGGTCCACCGGCCGGTCGTCGACCGAGCCGTAGGCGACCGGCGTGTCGAGACGCACGAACACCGCGACGACCTGGTCGATGCCTTCGATGCGGGCATGCGGCACCGCCACGCCGGAGCCCAGACCGGTCGCGCCGAGGGCTTCGCGCTCCAGCAGCGCCTCCATGATGCGGGCTTCCGGAAGGCCGAGGGCGTGGGCCGCGGCCTCCGCCACGGTGTGCAGGGCCTGGCGTTTCGACGACGCTCCGCTGCGCAGGACGACGCCGCCGTCCGCCAGCAAATCACCGATGTCCATTGAGGCTTTCCCGACTTTACCCAATCATTCCCGCTGGGCGGGCGCCGTGTAGACGACCCGCCTCGTTGTGGGAAGCACTATGACTCGCCACCGTTTACAGAACCGTGTCCGTTGACCGACTTCGTCGTTCGCTCCGGATCGATCCAGCCGACGTTGCCGTCGGGCCGGCGGTAGACCACGGAGAGGCCGCCGTGGGCCGCGTTGCGGAACACCACCACCGGATAGCCGGTCATGTCGAGCTCCAGCACGGCCCGGCCCACGGTCACGGTGCGGATCTCGGCCTCGGTCTCGGCGATGACCATCCCGAGGGGCGGCGGTTCGCCGGGCGCGCCGGCCTCGCCGAATTCATCATCCTCGACGGAATCTGGGTCGCGCAGGACCATGGTGCGGGCGACCTCGCGGGCCGCGGCCTCGGATTTCTCCGGGGAAAGCCCCTTGGGACCGATGTGGTGATCCTTGAGCCGACGCTTGTAGCGCCGCACCCGCTTCTCGAGCTTCTCGAGACTTTCCGTGAAGGCGGTATGGGCGTCGCCGCCCATGCCCGAGGTGATCACCACCTGGCCTGACGCCAGCCGGACCCAGCAGTCCACCTTGAAGCCATGGCCCTCCTTGGTGACCACGACCTCGGCGTCCTGCGCCCCTCGTTCGAAATATTTGCCGATCCCGTCCTGGAGTTCCTGGGAGATGCGCGAGCCTAACGCGTCGCCGACATCCACGTGCTTGCCGCTGACCTGGATTTGCATGCTGATAGAACGCGACTGAAGGCGTTTGGTGTCAACGCTGATCACAGTTTTGTGGCAAGGCTTCAGCCCGCCTTCAGCATCCGCTTCCGCTGGACCGACGACGGAATCCGCAACGCTTCCCGGTACTTGGCCACGGTGCGCCGGGCGATGTCGATGCCGGCCTCATTCAGAATCTCGACGATCCGGTCGTCGGACAAAATGTCGCCCTCCCGCGCCTCGCCCTCGATCATCGCCTTGATCCGGTGCCGCACGGCCTCGGCCGAATGAGTGGCCCCGCCGTCGGACGACTGGATGGCGGCGGTGAAGAAGAATTTCAGTTCGAACACGCCGCGCGGGGTCGAGACGTATTTGTTCGAGGTGACCCGGCTGACGGTCGATTCATGCATGCCGATGGCGTCGGCCACGGTCTTCAGATTGAGCGGCCGCAGGAACTCGACGCCGAAGGCGAGGAAGGCGTCCTGCTGGCGCACGATTTCGGACGAGACCTTGAGGATGGTCTTGGCCCGCTGGTCGAGCGATTTGACCAGCCAGCTGGCCTGGGCGGCGCAGTCGGCGACGAAGGTCTTCTCCGTGTCCGAGCGCGCCCCGGCCGAGACTACGCCGTGATAGCGCTTGTCCATGATCAGGCGCGGCAGGGTGTCGGCGTTGAGCTCGACCTTCCAGCCGCCGGCCGGGTCGGGGCGGACGTGGACGTCGGGGATGACGGTCTGGGCCGGCTCGCCGCCGAAGCCGGCGCCGGGACGCGGCGTCAAGGCCTTCAGCTCGGCGATCATCTCGGCCATGTCCTCGCCGTCGACGCCACAGGCCTTCTTCAGGGCGGTGAGGTCGCGTCTGGCCAGCAGGTCGAGGTTGTCGAGCAGGCAAGCCATGGCCGGGTCGAAGCGGTTGCGCTCGACCAGCTGCAGCTTCAGGCATTCAGGCACCGACCGCGCCATGACGCCGGTTGGCTCGAAGCCGTGGCACTTGGCCAGCACGGCCTCGACTCGCTCGATCGAAACGCCCAGCCGGTCGGCGATCTCGTCCAGTTCGCCGCGCAGGTAGCCGCCCTCGTCGACCGCGTCGATCAGGCTGAGGGCGATGGCGTGGTCGGCCGGTGAGAAACCGGCCTGGGAGGCCTGCGCCTGCAGGTGCTCCCACAGGGTCGCGTCGCGGGTGTCGGGCTGTTCGCGGCCCTCGCCGTCGGGCACCCCGCCGCCGCTTCCGGCGCGGGACCAGTCGTTGAGGCCGGGCTGGGCCTCGCCGGCGCCGACGTCCTCCATCCGGTCGGAGGTGCGTTCGCCGGGGCTGGCGTCGCCGTAGACGTCGTCGGAGCGGGCGTCGAGGGCGCGGTCGGAATCCTGGGCGTGGCCCTCGTCGAAGGTCAGTTCGGCGCCGTCGCGGTTCTCGGCGGCCTCCACGCGGGCTTCGGCGTCATTGGCCGGCTCCGCATCCTCGCGCTGGAGCAGCGGGTTCTTCTCGAGCTCGGCCTCGACGAAGGCGTCCAGCTCGAGGTTCGACAGTTGCAGCAGCTTGATCGCCTGCTGCAGCTGGGGCGTGATGACCAGCCCCTGCCCCTGCCGTATCTCCAGCCTTTGTCCGAGCACCGTCCGCAGCCCCCTGCCGGGCCGAGTGGCCCGAAACTTGCTGGCGGCCACTGTGTGGCCGGAACGGTTAACGGGGTCTAAGCGGGCGCGCCCTCTGCTTCAGGACGGATTCTCAGCGACTTCGCAACGGACGTTGTCCCGCTCGTCAGTAAAGGTGACGGCCATCCCCATGGGCAGCGAGAAGTCAAACGCGATCCGTCGGTCAGCCCGGTCGATTGAGAAGCGCGCTATAGTTGGGCCAGCGATACGGTATCGCCGAGGGTAGTCGTCCGGGTCACCGATCATTTCAGCCCTTCCAGACGCCTCTGAACTATCGGCAAAAATATGAAGTCCGCTGTCCACATCTCGATCGCTCTCCGACGGCAGCACGAATTGAGCGCAAGTCCCCAGCGTCACATCAGCCGTATAGCCGGGTGCGCACCCTGCCAGAAGCACACCAGACGCAATCACCGACGCGATAAAAGGCCGCTTTCTCATATCCACAGACTGAGGCGAACCTCGCATGACTGCAACGGATCGGGGGTCCTAGTTGCGTCCGCCTGAGAGAGCCGCCGTATTCGCCCTCCTCTTCCCGTCATCCTCGGGCTTGACCCGAGGATCGGACCGTCCGGTGCTCCGTCGAAGATCGCACGGGCGGGGGCGCGGGGCCGTCACCGGCGCACAGTCCGCCTCTCGCCTCTGATCCTCGGGTCGAGCCCGAGGATGACGGCGGGGGGAGATCGGGGGCGAAGCGGCGGCTTTACTCGGGTGCGTCGATCGGCAAGCCTTGGCTCCTAGCGAGAGAAACGCCATGCGCCTGATCCTGACCGCCCTGCTCTGCCTCGCCCTGCCCGGCGCCGTTCAGGCCCAGGCCACGCCCGCCGAGCAGACGATGATGCGGACGGTCGAGGCCGAGCACGACCGCCACATCGCCCTGCTGGAGCGGCTGGTGAACCAGAACAGCGGGACGCTGAACCTGCCGGGGGTGCGGGCGACGGGGGAGATGGTGCGGGCCGAGCTGGAGCCGCTGGGGTTCGAGGTGCGCTGGGTCGACATGGGCGAGACCGGGCGGGCGGGGCATCTGATGGCCACGCACCCGGGGCGGGGCCGCAATGTGCTGCTGATCGGCCATCTGGACACGGTGTTCGAG
>JADGMZ010000065.1 GCA_015234495.1 Brevundimonas sp.
TGCCGGCTCCAAAGGCGAACGCGCCGGCATAGTCGCTGAACTCCATGATTTCCGAGCCCTTGCCGGCCCGGCGCATGGCCTCGGCCTCGGCCTCCTCGACCTGACCGATCTTGTCGATCAGGCGGTTCTGCAGCGCCTGGGCCGACGAATAGGGGCCCGCCTCGATGGTCGCGCGCAGCGCCTCCGGCGTCACCTTGCGGTCCTGGGCCGCATTGGCCAGGGCCGAGGTGTAGATCGACGTCATCCAGGCGCTCATCGCCTCGCGGTGGGCCGGGGTGTAGTCGCTCTCGGTGTATTCGTTGACGGCGTTCTTGTACTCGTAGCGCTGCTCGAACTGGGCGTTGACGCCGTATTTCTCGAAGGCGCGGCCGAGGAAGATCGACTCGGCGGAGAAGCCGGCCAGCTGGAAGCTGGAGGTGTTCTGCATCCACAGCTCGGAGGCGGAGGCTCCCAGCATGTAGCTGGACACCGCGGCGCCGACGGGCTGGAAGCCCTGGGCGTGGGCGATGACGACCTTGCCCGAGCGGCGGAAGCGGCGCACCGCCTGGCGGATCTCGTCGGCCGCGGCCGGGGTGATCCCGGCTTCGGGCAGGCGGATCAGCAGCACCTTGACCCGACCGTCGTCCTCGGCCTGGGCCAGGGTGTCGACGATCTGCATGGTCGACAGCCCGCCCCCGCCGAACACGGCGAAGGGATTGGTCGGCGTCTGGTCGGTCACGCCCTCGCGAAGGTCCAGCTCCAGCACCGTGTTCGACGGCGTCGGGGCCTTCGAGGTCGCCGAGCTGATCGCCACGGTGATCAGCAGGAAGGGGACCACCACGAGGAACAGGAACAGACCGGCGAAGACGCCGAGCATCGTCAGGAAGAACTGCTTCATCGAAGGTGTCGGAGTCCGCGCGCGGGCCGGGCTTTGGCCGCCATGGACCATAGGGCGGCGAGGTCTGCCGTCAAATGAACGTCGCGTAACAGGCGAATGGCCGCGGAACCGTGATGGTGCGCCGCAACAGAAACGATTGATGACCGCCGGGCCTGCCCCTATATCAGCAGCCTGCGAGCGGGGGCCGATCGCCCCGCGTCATCCCGGACCGCACTCCCCATGCTGGTCACCCTGATGAAGGCCAAGCTGCACCGCGCGACGGTGACCCAGGCCGATCTCGATTACGAAGGCTCGATCGCCATCGACGCCGACCTGCTCGACGCCGCGGGCATCTTTCCGCACGAGCAGGTCGATGTGCTGAACATCACCAACGGCCAGCGCTTCACCACCTACGCCATCGAGGCCCCGC
The DNA here is from genome assembly GCA_015234495.1 of Brevundimonas sp. Classification (GTDB taxonomy): domain Bacteria; phylum Pseudomonadota; class Alphaproteobacteria; order Caulobacterales; family Caulobacteraceae; genus Brevundimonas. The sequence goes on from JADGMZ010000065.1 coordinate 1,287, forward strand.
GCGGCTCGCGCGTCATCGGCGTCAACGGCGCCGCCGCCCGCCTGGTGCAGAAGAACGACAAGGTCATCGTCGTCACCTACGGCCAGCTGCCGCAGGAAGAGGCCCGCCAGTGGTCGCCGACGGTGGTGCTGCTGGACGACAGAAACGAAATCAAGCGCGCGGCCTGACCACATCTCAAAGCCGCAACGAACAAGGCCCGCCGTCGCCGGCGGGCCTTTCTTCATGGGTCTACCGGTTCAGGTCGTAGACCCCGGTGATATCGATGCGCACCGTCAGTTCGCCGGCGGCGACCGGCGTGCCGCCGGCGTCCATGGCCATTTCGGCCCGGGCGTACATCGGGCGCGGCGGCTGGGGCGCATAGCCGCCGCCTTCGGTCAGCGAACGGATGCCGCCCAGTTCGACGCCCAGGGCCTGCGAATACAGCGCCGCCTTGGCCTGCAGGTTGCGCACCGCCAGCTGGCGGGCGCGGTTCTCGGCCGCGGTCGGATCCTTGAGGCCGAAGCCGATGCCGCCGATCTGGTTCACACCGGCCGCCACCACGGCGTCCGCCGTAGAGCCGACCTTGCCCAGGTCGTTGATGATCACCGTCACCTGGTTGCTGGCCTGGTAGCCGCGCAGCCGCGGCGGCTCGTTCTGGACGTAATCGTACTGGGCCGACAGGTTCAGGCCCGAGGTCTGGACGTCGCGCTCCTGGATCCCGGCGCGGCGCAGGGCGGTCATCACCTGGTTCATCCGGGCGGCGTTCTGCTGCATGGCCTCGGCGGCGGTGGCGGCCTCGGTGACGACGCCGAAATTGATGGTGGCCATGTCCGGCGCGGCCTTCACCTCGCCATAGGCCGAAAGGTTCAGCGACGGGCGCTCGGTCACGGCCTGGATGGTCAGGGGCGCGCCCCCGCCCGGCTGGGACTGGGCGAAGGCCGACGGGGCGGCGAAGGCGATGGCGGCGGCGGCCAGCAGCCCGCCGCTGACGAGCAGGGCGCGGTTGGACAGGGCCGGCGCGGCGACGACGCGGGCCTTGGCGGCGGGGGATCGGGTCATGGGGTCGTCTCCTGATGCGGGTCGGCCCGTTCACTGTCGATGCGGACCGTGGCGGCACCTTGGCCGTTCGCGCCTGAATGAACGCCCGCGCCCCGCTGGCAGGTTCCATTCATCTGCCGCCCGGGATGACCGCGCTCCCTGCTTGGCAAGCCGCCGCGCCGCCTGCTAGGCCACGCACGCCGCCACGGCGGGCCCGTAGCTCAATGGTTAGAGCCGACCGCTCATAACGGTCTGGTTGCAGGTTCGAGTCCTGCCGGGCCTACCGCGCGGGTGGAATTCGTCAGTTTTCCTCCGGACGTTAGCCGTCTACGAATAACGGTCACGCGGCGGGCAGGGAGACCATCGGATGAAACCTACCTGGAAGGGCGTTGTCGCTGGCGCGGCTCTGGCGCTGCTCGCCTCGGCGGCGCCGGCCGCCGGCCAAACTCCGTTCGACGGCATCCCCGGCCTGACCCACTACGGCGACGCCGACGGCTGGCAGGTGAAGAAGCTGGACAGCGACGACATCTGGTATGGGCAGGCGTGCGTCATCTTCAAGAACCTGAGCGCCGGGCCCAATCCGCTCCAGGCAGTCTATCGTTTCGAGCCCGGTGAGGACGAGGTGACCATCTCGTTCCTGTTTCCGCAGGCGCAGTCCGTGCCTGACCCCGAAGCCGTCGACTGGGGCTACCTGGAGCCGAAGGAGTTCCAGTATGCGGTCGATCCGACCGGGGTATACGACATCTCGGGCCACGTCGGCTTCGAATATATCGACGCCACCAAGGTTTACGTCGAACTGCGCCTAGACGCCGACCTCGCGATCGCGAACCGGATGGCGGCGGCCGAGCAGGTTGGCGTGGCCGTGAAGGGCCACGAGGGAATCGCCTTCCCGACCGGACGCGCCACGCGCGCCGTCAGCCTGGCGCGCCGCTGCCTGAACAGCTTCCGCTAACGGCGGCTCCGCCGCCTACCAGCGCCAGCTGCCGCCGCGGTTCCAGCGGTCTTCGCCGCGATACCGCTCGTCGTGGATGTAGCGGCCGTCGCGGTCGTACCAGCCATAACCGTCGCGATAGCGGTCGTAGCCGTCCAGGCTGTAGCCGTCGTCGTGGTATTCGATGCCCAGCAGCCCGTCCTCGGCGTCCCACCAGTTGCGCGGACAGGAGCCGAAGGCGCACTCCCAACCCTCGCCGGGCCCCCGGCTCGTCCGTCAAGCTTTGCAGGGCCCGGCCATTTTGCCTCTGGCCGGTGCTTGTCCACAGGAATCAGCGACTTAGGATTCCCCAGTGAGGGGAAAAATTCCCCCTCCCCTCGCCGCCCGGCGGCGCCTATATGGCGGGGACTGCCTGGAGTTCACGCCTGATGTCCTACGTCGCCCGAGACGACCGCCCCGCCGACAAGGCCGCCCGCTACGCCGAGCTCGAGGACGAGATCCTCGCCGTCCTCGAAGGCGAGCCGAACCTGACGGCGCGCATGGCGACCGTCTCCTCGATGCTGGCGGACGCCTTCCCGGCCTTCTTCTGGACGGGCTTCTACGTCGTCGACCCGGACAAGCCGGGCGAGCTGGTGGTCGGCCCCTACCAGGGCACCCTGGGCTGCCTGCGCATCCCCTTCGGCCGCGGCGTCTGCGGCGCCGCGGCCCGCGATCGCGCCACCCAGGTTGTCGAGGACGTCAACGCCTTCCCGGGACACATCGCCTGCGACAGCCGCTCGGCCAGCGAGATCGTCGTGCCGGTGTTCGACCGCGCGGGGACGCTGATCGCGGTGCTGGACGTCGACGCCGAGACCACGGGGGCCTTCGACGCCCTCGATGCGGAGGCGCTGGAGCGGCTGGTCGGCCGGGTGTTCGCGGCCTGATCATCTGCTAAGCCACGCCGATGCGCATCGGGGTGGACTTCGGCGGCACCAAGATCGAGGCGGCGGTCCTCGGGGACGATGGCGCCTTTCTCGCGCGTCGGCGCGAACCCAACCCCGGCGACTATGACGCGGCCATCGCCGCCGTCGGACGGCTGATCGCCGCGGTGGAGGCCGAAACCGGGGCCTCGGGTCCGGTCGGCGTGGCCATGCCAGGGTCGGTCTCTCCCTCCACGGGCCTGATGCGCAACGCCAACTCGACCTGGCTGAACGGCCGGGCCTTCCGCGAGGATCTTGAGCAGGCGCTGGCCCGGCCCGTGCGCCTCGCCAACGACGCCAACTGCCTGGCCCTGTCCGAGGCCGTGGACGGCGCCGGGGCCGGAAAACCCGCGGTCTTCGCCATCATCATCGGCACCGGCTGCGGGGGCGGCGTCGCCATCAACGGCGAGCTTGTCGAGGGCGCCGGCGGCGTGGCCGGGGAATGGGGTCACACCTCCCTGCCCTGGCCCTCGGCCGACGAGGCGCCGGGCCCGGCCTGCTGGTGCGGCCTGCGCGGCTGCCTCGAGACCTGGGTGTCGGGCTCGGGTCTGCAGCGCGACCATCGGAACCGCACCGGTCAGGTGCTGTCGGCTGAGGCCATCGTCGCCGCCGCCCGCGACGGAGAGGCCGGAGCCCGCCGCTCGCTGGACCTGTGCATCGACCGGCTGGGGCGCGCCATCGCCATGGCCGTCAACCTGATCGACCCCGACGTCTTCGTCCTCGGCGGCGGCCTGTCCAACGTCGACGAGCTGTACGCCGCCCTGCCCCCGGTGGTGCAACGATACGCCTTCACCGACGCCTGGAACGGCGTCATCGTCCCGGCCCGATGGGGCGACTCGTCAGGCGTGCGCGGGGCGGCGCGCCTGTGGCCCTCGCCCAACCTCCAGGAGTTCCCTGCATGACCCGAACCCTCGTCATCACCGGCGGCCACGGGGTCCTCGGCCGCGCCGTGGTCGAAGCGGCCTGCGCCGACGGCCTGAGCGTCGCGGTCATCGACCACGCCAGGGGCCCGGCCGTGCCCGCGGGCGCGCTGGAGGTCGGCGGCGTCGACCTGACCGATCCGGCGGCGGCGACGGCGGCGATCAAGGCCGTCGCCGACCGCTTCGGCCGCATCGACGCCCTGCTCAACATCGCCGGCGGATTCGTCTGGCAGACGGCCGACGACCCCGAACCGGCCTGGGACCGCATGTTCGCCCTGAACGTGAAGACCGCCCTCAACGCCAGCCGCGCGGCCCTGCCCTGGCTGAAGCGCTCGGACGAAGGCCGCATCGTCAACGTCGGGGCCAATGCGGCCCTGAAGAGCGCCGCGGGCATGGGTGCCTACGCCGCCTCCAAGGCCGGCGTGCACCGGCTGACCGAAAGCCTCGCCGAGGAGCTCAAGGACACTTCGGTGACGGTCAATGCGGTCCTGCCGTCGATCCTCGACACGCCGCAGAACCGCGCCGACATGCCCGACGCCGACCCCTCGAAGTGGGTCCAGCCCGCAGATCTGGCCCGGGTCATGCTGTTCCTGGCCTCGCCCGGGAGCCGGGCCGTCACCGGCGCCCTCGTTCCGGTCACGGGCCGGGTGTGATGGACCTGTTCCGCTCCGTCCTCTACCTGCCGGCCAGCAACCCGCGGGCGATCGAAAAGGCCCGCGACCTGGACTGCGACGCGGTCATCCTCGACCTTGAGGACGCCGTCGCCCCCGACGCCAAGGCCGAGGCCCGGCGGGCCATGGCGGAGGCGGTCTGGGCGGGCGGCTTCGGCCCGCGCGTCGGGGTCCGCATCAACGGCCTCGACACGCCCTGGGGCGCGGACGACCTCGCCGCCCTCGCCGGTCTGTCCCCCGCCTGCGTGGTCGCGCCGAAGATCGAGAGCGCCGAGGCCGCCCGTGCAATCGCGGCCCGCCTGCCCGGGGGTGTCGCCCTGTGGCTGATGGTCGAGACGCCGCTGGCCCTGCTGCGGCTGGACCAGATCGCCGGAGCGGGCGCGCCGCTGGCCGCCCTGATGCTGGGGATCAACGACCTCGGCGAGCGCATGAACCTGGTGCTCGACGCTGACCGCGAGCCGCTGAAGCCGTGGCTCGCCGCGGTCGTCGCGGCGGCGCGCGGTCACGGCCTGCTGGCCATCGACGGGGTGGTCAACGCCACCAACGACATCGCCCGGCTCGAGGCCGAATGCCGCCAGGGCCGCGCCTTCGGCTTCGACGGCAAGAGCCTGATCCACCCG
>JADGMZ010000066.1 GCA_015234495.1 Brevundimonas sp.
GGTGGTGGTCCGCCGCATCAAGTTCGAACTGGCCGAGGCCCGCGACCGCTGCCACGTGCTGGTGGGCCTGGCCGTGGCCGTGGCCAACATCGACGAGGTCATCCACATCATCCGTTCGTCGGCCGATCCGGCCGAGGCGCGCGAGCGGCTGCAGTCGAAGAGCTGGCCGGTGGGCGACATGATCGCCCTCGTCGAGCTGATCGCCGATCCGCGGTCGATGCTGGTGGACGGCGACAAGCTGAACCTGACCGACGAACAGGCGCGGGCCATCCTGGGCCTGACCCTGTCGCGTCTGACCGGCCTGGGCCGCGACGACATCTTCGGCGAGGCGAGGGGGCTGGCCGACACCATCCAGGGCCACCTGACCCTGCTGTCGGACCGCGCCAACATCCTGGCGGTGATCCGCGAGGATCTGCTGGCGGCGAAGGCCGAGTTCGCCGTGCCGCGGCGGACCCTGATCGGGGAAGGCGATTTCGAGCTCGAGGACGAGGACCTGATCCCTCGCGAGGACATGGTCGTCACCGTCACCCACGGCGGCTACGTCAAGCGGGTGGCGCTGAACGCCTACCGGACCCAGCATCGCGGCGGCAAGGGCCGCTCGGGCGTGGCCATGAAGGACGATGACGCCGTCGTCGGCGTGTTCTCGGCCTCGACCCACACGCCGGTGCTGTTCTTCGCCACCAACGGCAAGGCCTACAAGCTGAAGACCTGGCGGCTGCCGCTGGGCAATCCGCAGTCGCGCGGCAAGGCTTTCGTCAACCTGCTGCCGATCGAGCCGGGCGACAGCATCATGAACGTGCTGCCGCTGCCCGAGGACGAGGCGGACTGGGCGAACTACGACATCATGTTCGCCACCAGCAGCGGCGACGTGCGCCGCAACAAGCTGAGCGACTTCGCCACCGTCAACCGGGCCGGCAAGATCGCCATGAAGCTGGAGGACGGCGACCGGATGGTCGGCGTGGCCCTGTGCACCGCCGAGGACGACGTCATGCTGACCACGGCCCTGGGACGGGCGATCCGCTTCAAGGCCGACGATGTGCGGGTGTTCAAGGGGCGCGACTCCACGGGCGTCCGTGGCGTGCGCCTTCAGACGGGCGACGAGGTCATCTCCATGGCCGTGCTGGGACGCTTCGACGCCTCGCCCGAGGAGCGCGCCGCCTACGTCAAGCACGCCAACGCCATGCGCCGGGCCGCCGGCGATGAGGACGAGACGCCGGCCGAGGCTGACGACGAGGCCGTGGGCGAAGCCGCCCTTTCGGTCGAGCGCATCGCCGAAATGGGCGCCGCCGAGCAGTTCATCCTGACCGTCACCGAGACCGGCTTCGGCAAGCGGTCGTCCGCCTATGAATACCGGCGGACCGGCCGGGGCGGCCAGGGGCTGACCGCGCACGGCCTGGGCGGCCGCGCCGGCGACCGACTGACCGCCTCCTTCCCGGTCGAGGACGGCGACGAACTGCTGCTGGTCACCTCGGGGGGACAGATGATCCGCACTCCGGTGGATCAGGTCCGCATCGTCGGCCGGTCGAGCCAGGGCGTGACCATCTTCCGCACCGCCGACGGCGAGCGGGTGGTCTCGGTCGAGCGTCTGCCGGATTCGGGGCATGACGCGGCTGACGGGGATACGGGCGACGAAGACGGGGCTGACGAGACGGCTTGACCCTGTCGACTCGCCCCGACCAATGTGCCGAAGGGGTGGGGGGAAGCCGTGCGGATATTTCTGGTCGTCGTCGTGCTTTTGCTGTCGGGCTGCGCCATGCCGCAGGCCGACCCGCAGCGCGTGGCGCAGGCCACCGGCGCCTATGAGTCGGTGCGGGACGGCGATCTCGCCGCCTTCGCCGCCCAGAGCACGCCCAGCCTGCGTCCCCAGCTGACTCCCAGGACGATGGCCGAGTTGCGCGGTTACTCGGCGCCCGGAGACCCCGAACACAGCAAGGTGCTGAGCTGGCGTTCGAGTTCGGCGGCCGGGGGAGCGGCGCTGTACGAGATCATCCAGCAGCATGAGTACCCGCAGCGGACGGTGATCGTGGAGGTGGTGATGGTCCGTGACGGCGGCGGGCCCTGGCTGATTGACGGCTACCATATGAACGCCGTCAGTCCGGCCCAGGCCAGGGCGGCCTCGGGGTTCAGCCTCAAGGGCAAGTCCCTGCTTCACTACATCGTCCTGATTGGCGTCGTCGTGGCGCCGCTGGCCTGTCTGGCCACCGCCGGCGTCGCCGCCTGGCGTCGTCGGTGGGGCTGGATGATCTTCAGCCTGTTCGGCGTCGGCCAGCTGGCCCTGAACTGGACGACCGGCGAGTGGCAGTTCCAGGCGCTGTATTTCTCCGTGCTGAGCGCCGGCTTCCTCAAGGGCGTGGGGCCGTTCGATCCCTGGATGCTGACGCTGTCCCTGCCGATCCCCGCGCTGCTGTTCTGGGCGCTTCGCCGCCACCGGCCCAAGGCCGCCAGGCCGAAGAAGGGCCCCGCCACGTCGCCGGCCGACAGCCCGGCCGGGGAGGCGTGACGACGCTGTTCATCGACGGCGCGCCGGCGACGCTGGAGGATCTGGCGCATCAGGCGCTGGCCAACTACGGCGCCTACACGTCGTTCCGGGTGGAGGGCGGCGGGGTCCGCGGCCTTGATCGCCACCTCGCGAGGCTGGCGCGGCAGTCGACGGCGCTGTTCGGCCAGAGTCCGTCCGAGGCGCGGTTCCGGGAGCGGATGCGGCAGGCGCTGGCCGGCGGCCGCGAGGCCTGGCTGCGGGTCAGCCTGTTCTCGCGGCGGATCACCCACCGCGATGCCGGCTGGGTGGGAGAGCCGAGCATCATGGTGGCGATCGGAGACCCGCCGCCGCCGCTGCAAGGGCCGCTGCGCCTGATGGTCCGAACCTACGTCAGGGAAGAGCCGGAGCTGAAGCATGCGGCGACCTTCGGTCTGATGCGGGGACGGCGGGCGGCGCAATCCGCCGGCTTCGACGACGTCCTGTTCGCGGACGCCGATGGCGTGATCTCGGAAGGGAGCCTGTGGAACATCGGCTTCCTGCGCGGCGAGACGGTGGTGTGGCCGCAGGCGCCGATGCTGGCCGGGGTGGCGCAGGCGCTGGTCCAGGCGGGGCTGCCCGGGGTAGGCTTGGGGTTCGAGACGCGGCCGGTGAGCAAGGGCGATCTGGCCGGGTTCGACGGCGCCTTCATCTGCAACAGCGCCACCCCGGCCTGCGCCGTGGCCTCGATCGACGATCACCCGTTCGCGCCGCCGCCGCTGGAGGCGCTGCGGGCCGCCTGGGCATCACAGCCCTGTCAGCCGATCTAGGCCGGCGGTTTCGCACCTGCTAAACGACGGCGAAGGCGGGGAGGAAACGCATGCGCATCGGCCTGTACCCGGGCACATTCGATCCCGTCACCAACGGGCATATGGACATCATCGGCCGGGCCGTGAAGCTGGTCGACCGGCTGGTCATCGGCGTCGCCCGCAACGACGACAAGGGGCCGCTGTTCAGCACCGACGAGCGGGTGGTGATGATGCGCGCCGAGGTGGCGCAGCTGGGCGACAAGGTCGAGGTGCGGTCGTTCGACAGCCTGCTGATGCATTTCGCCGAGTCGCTGGACGCCAACATCATCGTGCGGGGCCTGCGCGCCGTGGCCGACTTCGAGTACGAATTCCAGATGACGGCCATGAACCAGCGCCTCAACGCCGACATCGAGACGGTCTTCCTGATGGCCGATCCCCGCCATCAGGCCATCGCCTCGCGCCTGGTCAAGGAGATCGCCCGTCTGGACGGCGCGATCGACAGTTTCGTCAGCCCCGCCGTGGCCGCGGCCGTGCGGGCCAAGGTCAAGGGATAGTCTCCGTTTTGAAGTTCACCGCCGTCGTCGCCGCCGCCCTGTCACTGCTCGCCGCCCCCGCCTTCGCCCAGTCGGCCGATTGGCGCGCCGTGGCTCCGGAGAACCTGCTGGTCATCGACACGGCCAAGGGCCGCATTCTGGTCGAGCTGGAGCCGCGCATGGCCCCGCTGGCGGTAGATCGCATCCGCACCCTGGCCGACCGGGGCTTCTACGACGGGCTGAAATTCCACCGCGTGATCGCGGACTTCATGGCCCAGACCGGCGATCCGCAGGGGACGGGGCAGGGCGGCAGCGACCTGCCCGACCTGCCGGGTGAGTTCGAGTTCCGGCGCGGGCGCGACACCGGCTTCGTGCCGGTGACGACGACGCCGAACGGCACGCTGGGCCTGGTCGGCTCCGTGCCCGTCATCACCCAGCCCGACGCCCAGATGATGGTCACGGCCGACTTCAAGGCCGGGGCCCAGGGCCTGTTCTGTCCCGGCGTGGCCGGAATGGCCCGCGCCGCTTCCCCGGATAGCGGCAACAGCCAGTTCTTCCTGATGACCGGCCCGAAGGACGACCTGAACGGCCGCTATACGTCGTTCGGCCGCGTCGTCTCGGGCCAGGATGTGGTCCGGGCGCTCAAGGCCGGGAGCGAGGCCGGCAACGGCCAGGTCGACGATCCCGACGTGATGACCCGCGCCCGCACCGCCGCGGCCCTGCCCGAGGGCGAACGGCCAACCGTGCGGGTGGCGACCGGCGCCGCCCTGCAGGCGGGGATCGAACAGACCCGGGCCGAACGCGGCGCGGCCTTCAACATCTGCGACGTACAGCCGTCGGCCGAGGTGGTCGGGAGCTGATCCATCCGGTCCGGAATCCTGGGGAGGACGCCATGAAGTCGATTTCCGCCGCCGCTCTGCTAGCGGCCGCCGTGCTGGCCGCGCCGGCCATGGCCCAGGACGCTGGCGGGGCCCCGCCTCCGCCTCCCGCGCCGACTGCGGAGACGACCATCGCGGCGACCGAGTGGCGCGCCGTGCCGGCCGAGAATCTGCTGGTCATCGACACCACCAAGGGCCGCATCCTGGTGGAGATGACCCCCGAGGTCGCGCCGCTGCACGTCGAGCGCATCAAGCTGCTGGCCCGACGCGGCTTCTACGACGACATCGCCTGGCACCGGGTGATCGACTGGTTCATGGCCCAGACCGGCGATCCGCTGGGCAATGGCGAGGGCCAGAGTCCCTATCCCGACCTGGTGGGCGAGTTCACCTTCCGCCGCGATCCGACCCTGCCGTTCGCGCCCGTCGCCGAGCCGACCGGGGCGCGGCTGGGCTTCGTCCGTTCGCTGCCGGTGCAGACCCAGCCCGACGCCGCCTTTGCGCAGACCGGCGACGGCAAGGTGCATGGCTGGGGCCTGTACTGCCCAGGCGTGGCCGGCATGGCCCGGGACGTCGGCAACGACACCGCCAACAGTCAGTTCTTCGTCATGCGCCAGGCCTATCCGGCGCTGGACAAGCGCTACTCCATCTGGGGCATGACCGTGGACGGGCTGGACGTCGTGCGCGCTCTGCAGGTCGGGGACGGCGAGAACGGCATGATGGTTCAGGCCCAGCCGGACCGCATGATCCGCGTCCGCGTGGCCGCCGACATCCCCGAGGCCGAACGGCCCGCAGTGCAGGTGCTGGCGCCGCACGCGCCGCGCTTCCGGGCGATCGTCGACGAGGCGCGGGCGGCGAAGGGCGCGGACTTTTCGATCTGCGACGTGAGCCTGCCGGTGGAGGTGGCCAACTAGGTCAGCGCCGGCGACGGCGTCGACGGGGGCGCCGCTCCTCGCGCATTTTCTGCAGCAGCAGGCCCTCGCGTAGGCCGCGGTCGGCGACGCGGACGCGTTCTGACGGCCAGGCCCGCTGCACGGCTTCCATGATGGCGGCGCCGGCCAGCACCAGGTCGGCGCGGTCGGGTCCGATGCAGGATTCGGCGGCGCGCCCGGCCGGGCCCAGATGCATCAGACGCTCGGCCGCCTTTTCGCAGTCGCCGCGGGTCATCCACAGACCGTCGACGAGGTTGCGCTGGTAGCGCCGCAACCGGAGATGGATGCCGGCCAGACTGGTGATCGCCCCCGAGGTGCCGACCAGATGGGCGCGGCCGGCGACGAACAGCTCGCGCAACGACGGGTCGATCGGCGCCACCGCCAGGGCTTCGCCCATGTCCGCCACCATGGTCTCGTACCAGGCGTCGAGGGCGGCGGCGGAGGCGGAAGGGGGCTCCGGATGGCGTTCGGACAAGGTGACGACGCCGACGGGAGCCGACATCCAGCCCTCCAGCACAAAGGCGTCGTCGGCCCGCCTCAGCCAGCTGAGTTCGGTCGATCCGCCGCCGACGTCGACGACCAGCACCGCCTCGGCCCGCTCATCGAACAGGTTCAGGCAGCCCTGGACGGACAGCCGCGCCTCCTCGACCGGGTCGATGATGCGCAGGCGCAGGCCGGTGCCGCGGCGGACACGTTCGATGAAGTCGGGGCCGTTGTCGGCCTGGCGGCAGGCCTGGGTGGCCACGGCCATCAACCGGGCGGGGTCGACGCCCTTGCGCGCCACCCGTTCTCCGCAC
>JADGMZ010000067.1 GCA_015234495.1 Brevundimonas sp.
GGCCGTAGGCGACGTTCTCGTAGATGGACTTGGGGAAGGGATTGGGCTTCTGGAACACCATGCCGACGCGGGCGCGCAGCAGGACGGGGTCGACCGACCTGGCGTTGACGTCCTCGTCGTCGATCTCGATGCGGCCGGCGACGCGGCAACCGGGGATGGTGTCGTTCATCCGGTTCATGGTCCGCAGGAAGGTCGACTTGCCGCAGCCCGAGGGACCGATCAGGGCGGTGACCGTCTTGTCCGGGATGTCCAGCGAGACTTCGTGCAGCGCTTGCTTCTCGCCATAGAAGACCGAGACGTCGCGGGCGACGATCTTGGTCGGGGCGGTCGGCTCGCCACTGTGCCGCGCTGTCGGCGGGGCCATGGCCGGCCGGCTTTCCGAAGCGGCTGCTTGCGAGCCGTCTGGTGCGTGAAAGATCTTGAACTTCATACGACTACCACCGGCGTTCGAAGCGGCGCCGCAATAGGACGGCGGCGGCGTTCATGACGATCATGAAGGCGAGGAGGACCATGATGGCCGCGGCGGTGCGCTCGTGGAACGCACGCTCCGAGGCGTTTTCCCAGATGTAGATCAGCGAGGGCAGGGCGCCGGTCGGCTCGGTCAGCCCGTGCGGGATGCCCGGCACGAAGCTGACCATGCCGATCAGCAGCAGCGGCGCGGTCTCGCCCAGGGCGTGGGCCATGGAGATGATGGCGCCGGTCATCACGCCCGGCATGGCCAGGGGCAGGGTGTGATGGAACACGGTCTGGGTCTTCGAGGCCCCCATGGCCAGCGCCGCCTCGCGGATCGAGGGCGGCACCGCCTTCAACGACGAACGGGTGGCGATGATGATGGTCGGCAGGGCCATCAGGGCCAGCACCAGACCGCCGACCAGCGGGCTGGCCCGCGGCAGGTGCATCCAGTTGATGAACAGGGCCAGGCCCAGCAGGCCGTAGATGATCGACGGCACGGCGGCGAGGTTGTTGATGTTCACCTCGATCAGGTTGGTGAGCCGCCCCTTGGGCGCGAACTCCTCGAGATAGAGGGCCGCGCCGACGCCCAGCGGCAGGGCGATCAGGGCCGTCACCAGCAGCATCAGGGCCGAGCCGATCACCGCCCCCAGCACCCCGGCCAGCTCCGGCTCGGTGGAGTCGCCGCGCGTGAACAGGGCGCTGTTGAAATGGCTGCTGACCATGCCCTCGGCCCGCATGCGGTCCAGCCAGCCGATCTGCTCGTCGGACAGGCGACGCTGGGCGGCGGGGGTGTCGAGGGTGATCTCGCCCTTGAAGTACAGGTCGGCGTCGTCGGCCAGGGGCGCCGCGATGCGCACGGTCTGGCCGATCAGTTCCGGCTCCGCCTGGATGCGTTCGGCGGCGAGGAATTTCAGTTCCGAAGAGAACAGGCCGCGCATGGCCGCGGCCCTGGCGCCCTGGGCGTCGTCCTGGACGCCCATCCGGGCCAGCTGCTGCTCGGCGACCAACAGTTCGAAATTGGTCCCCTGCGGATAGGCGCGGTCGATGCGCGCCGGGTCCATATAGACCGGGGTCTCGATGCTGTGGGCGTAGAAGGCCGTATGCCCCTGGTCGAAGATGCGGCCCAGAAGCAGCACCAGGAAGCCGACCGCCACCCCGATGGCCAGCAGGCCGTAAAGCTTGAAACGACGCTCGCGCGCATAGCGCCGCCGCAGCCCGCTCCGCAGGCGGTCGGCGCGCACCGCGCCGGCGTCGGCCGTCCGGCCGGAAGGGATCGCCGCCTCAGTCATACTGCTGCCGATAGGTGTGGACGATGCGCTGGGCGATGACGTTCAGCGCCAGGGTCACGAGGAACAGGGTCAGGCCGAGGCCGAAGGCGGCCAGGGTCTTGGGGCTGTCGAACTCCTGGTCGCCGGTCAGCAGGGTGACGATCTGCACCGTCACCGTGGTCACCGTATCCAGCGGGTTCAGGGTCAGTCGCGCCGCCAGCCCCGCCGCCATGGTCACGATCATGGTCTCGCCGATGGCCCGCGACATGGCCAGCAGCATCGCCCCCGCGACGCCGGGCAGGGCGGCGGGCAGCAGCACCCGCGTCACCGTCTCGGACTTGGTCGCGCCCATGGCGTAGGAGCCGTCGCGCAACGACTGCGGCACGGCGTTGATGATGTCGTCGGACAGCGAGCTGACGAAGGGGATCAGCATGATCCCCATCACCGCCCCGGCGACCAGGGCCATCTGGTTCTGGACCAGCATCAGATACTGGCCCAGGCCGTCCAGCGGCCCGCCGGCCAGCGAGGCGCCGACGCCGTTGAAGAACTCGCGGAAGGCCGGGCCTACGGTCAGGGCGGCGAAGAAGCCGTAGACCACGGTCGGCACCCCGGCCAGCACCTCCAGCACCGGCTTGACCGTGGCCCGGAACACCGGCCCGGCGTACTCGGACAGGTAGATGGCGGCGAACAGCCCGACCGGGGCGGCGACCGTCATGGCGATGAGCATGATCAGGAAGGTGCCGGCGAACAGCGGCAGGGCGCCGAAGGCCCCGCTGGAGCCGACCTGGTCGGCCCGGATGGCGGTCTGCGGGCTCCACTGCGTCCCGAACAGGAATTCGGTGATCGGCACGCTGGCGAAGAAGCGCAGGGAGTCGAACACCAGCGAGGCGATGATGCCGAGGGTGGTCAGCACCGCCACGGCCGAACAGGCGAAAAGCAGGCCGACGATCCACGCCTCGACCCGGTTGCGGGCCCGCATCTCGGGGCGGATGCGGCTGAAGGCGAACAGCGCTCCGGCCAGCGCCGCCAGCGCCGCCAGCGCCACACCCGCCAGGTCCAGCCGTCCGGCGATACGGGCGACGCGCGCGCCCTCGGCCGGCATCAGCTCCGCATACGGCGGCTCCCAGATGCGCGCCGCCGGCTGGCCGTCCGCCACGGCGCGGGCGTCGGCGAAGAAGGCGTTGCGGCGCAGGGGCTCCAGCTCGGCCACCGCCTCCGGCGCGCCGGAGGCGATCAGGCCCTGTTCCAGGGCCGGAGTCACGACGGCCGAGGCGATCAGCACCGCCACGGCGGGGACCACGGTCCAGATCAGCGCCAGGGTTCCGAACTGGCCCGGTCGCGAATGGGCGCGGACGCCCTGCTGTCGACGGCGCGCCAGCAGACGCGCGCCGAGCCAGACGGCGACGGCGGCGACGATCAGGGTCGGCAGGAAGAGCAGGGTCATGCGGGTCCGGGCCGGGGGAATCGAACGCCCGGGGTCGCCCCCGTCGTCCGCGGCGGAACCTGCCCGTGAATGTTCAGCGGATTACGACGGCGCCATGACAGTTCTGTTACGCCGACGGGGTCCGCCCGGCGTCTCGCGCCGCCGTCTTCGCGGCTGCGACCGGGAAATAGGCGGTGAAGCGCGCGCCCTTCCCCGGGGCGCTTTCCACGGTCAACCCGCCGCGATGGCGGTTGACGATATGCTTGACGATGGCGAGGCCCAGGCCGGTGCCGGCCCGTTCGCCGCTCTTCTGGCCTTCGACGCGGTAGAACCGCTCCGTCAGCCGCGGCAGGTGCTCGCGGTCCATGCCCGGTCCGTGATCGCGCACCGTCACGGCGGCGTAGCGCAGGCCGGGCTCGCGGTCCGGGGTGACCAGCGGCAGCCGCGTCGCGCCCGCGCCCCGGTTGCCGCCCGACCAGGGCGCCGAGGCCTTCTCCAGCGTCACCGCCGGCTGCAGGCTGACCTCGACCGTGGCCCCCGGCGCCGAATATTTGATGGCGTTGTCGACCAGGTTCTGGACCACCTGGATGATCTCGTCGCGGTCGCCGAGGATCGGCGCGCTGACCTCGGCGTCCTGCAGCACCACCCGCACCTGACGTTCGGCCGACAGGACGCTGACCGCGTCGATGACGTCGCCGGCGGCCCGCGCCAGATCGACGCGGCCCGACGGCGGGATGTGCTCGTTCAGCTCGATACGGCTCAGCGACAGCAGGTCGGCGACCAGCCGGCTCATCCGCTCCGCCTGCGCCGCCATGATGTCGAGGAATTTGTCGCGCGCCTTGGGATCCTCGCGGGCGTGGCCCTTCAGCGTCTCGATGAAGCCGGCCAGCGACGCCAGCGGCGTGCGCAGCTCGTGGCTCGCATTGGCCAGGAAATCGACCCGCATCAGCTCCATGCGCCGTGCGTCGGTCTCGTCGCGGAGCACCAGCAGGGCCAGGGCCCGGCCTTCGGTCGGCGCCAGCGGGCGGGTCAGCGCCCGCCAATGGCGCGTCTGCGCCCCCACCCCGCCGTAGTCGGTGGTCCGCGCCACGCCGCCGAACAGGGCCTCGTCGACCCCTTCCAGCACCGCCGGTTCGCGCAGGGCCGACACCAGCAGCCCGCCCTCGCGCGGCAACCTGAGCAGGTCGCGTGCCGCCGCATTGGCCAGCACCACGCGACGGTCGGCGATGTCGTCCGCCTCGCCGCCGGACACGACCAGCACCGGCTCGGCCAGCGCCTCGAACAGGCTTTCCAGCAGGACCGGGTCGGCCTTGGGACGATCGGAGGCGACTTCGGCCGTTCCCCCGTCCGGCCGCGTCGTCGGGCGCGGCGGCCGGTTCACCGCCCAGGTCGCCGCCACCACCAGGGCGGCGCCCCCGATCAGCGGCCAGGCCAGCTCCGGCTTGTAGGCGGCCAGGCCCAGCAGCACGGCCACGGCCACGCCGGCGCTCGCGCCCGCGGTCCACAGGCGGGATCCGGCTTGCGGCGCGACGGGCGAGGGGGAGACATCGTAGGGCATCAGGTCATCCGGCGGGGTCAATGCGCCCTTCTGGCCTGCCAACATGACACGGAATTCATGACCGAAACACGAGAGTCGGCCGCACGGGCGGTTGTCAAACGTCCTTTACAGACCTAGAAATGTGCGCCTGAACCGGAACCTGCGGAGGGCATATGACGGCGGCATTGACGCTTGAGGGGGTCAGCAAGCGCTACGGCGACTTCCAGGCCGTGAAGGACCTCAGCTTCCAGGTGGGGAAGGGGACCATCTGCGGCTTTCTCGGGCCGAACGGCGCCGGCAAGACCTCGACCATCCGCATGATCCTCGGGCTGCAGCCGGCGACGGCGGGCCGGATCGACATCCTCGGAGAGGACGACGGCCGCAAGGTTCGCAACCGCATCGGCTTCCTCCCTGAGGAGCGCGGCCTCTACAAGAAGATGACGCCCGTCGACGCCATCGCCTTCTTCGGCGCCCTGAAGGGGCTGCCGACCGGCGAGGGCCGCAGGCGCGCCCGCGAGATGCTCGACGCCCAAGGGCTCGGCTCCTCGAAACGCAAGAAGATGAAGGAGCTGTCCAAGGGCATGTCCCAGAAGGTGCAGCTGATCGCCTCGGTGGTGCACCGGCCCGAGTTCGTGATCCTCGACGAGCCCTTCTCGGGCCTCGACCCGGTCAACCAGCAGGGGCTGGAGGCGATGATCCGCGGCCTCGCCGCGGACGGGGCGACGGTGCTGTTCTCGACCCATGTGATGCAGCACGCCGAGCGGCTGTGTGACAAGGTCGTGCTGCTGGCGCGGGGCAAGAAGGCCTTTGAAGGTTCGGTGGCCGAGGCGCGCGCCACCTCGCCCCGCTTCCTCGAGCTCGAAGGGGCCATCGCCCCGGACCAGGCGGGGGCCCTGCCGGGCGTCAGCGGCGTCCAGGTGATCTCCGAAGTCGATGGCGTGCGCGTGCTGAAGGCCGCCCTGTCCTCCGCCGCCCAGGGCCAGGACGCCCTCAAGGCCGCCTTCCTCGGGGGACTGGACGTGCGGCGGTTCGAACTGCGCGAGCCCAGCCTGCACGACGCCTTCATCGGCCTGACCGGCGACAACCCCGATCAGGACCAGTCCGTCAAAGCCGCGGAGGCCGCCCGATGAAACGCACCCTGCTGATCGCCCGCCGGGAATTCGCCGCCTACGCCAAGACCGTGGGCTTCTGGCTGTCGCTGCTGGCCTTTCCGCTGTTCGCCGTCCTCGGCGGCGCCGTGCCGATCCTGATGAAGTCCAGCGAGCCGATGCGCGAGGTGGTGGTGCTGGAGGAGGGGCCGGAGGCCTCCGGCCTCGCCGCCGCGGTCCAGTCGGCCCTGCGCGAGGACCGCGAACGTCGCGAGCAACAGCGCGCCGACGCCGAGGCCGAGGCCGCGAAGGCCGGCGGTCAGGCCGGAGCCGCCGCCGCCGGAGCGGCCCTGAGCCAGCTCGACGGGCTCAAGATGACCATCGTCGCCCCGCCCGCAGACCTGGCCGCTTCGGTGCCGGGCGAGGCGCGCGAGACCCTGGTTCGCCACTATCTCGGCGACGAGGTTCCCGAGGAACAGCAGCTGGATGCGGTGGTCCTGCTCGACCGCTCCGACGGCAAGCCCAGCGCCCGCGTCTGGGCGCGCCGGGCCACCGA
>JADGMZ010000068.1 GCA_015234495.1 Brevundimonas sp.
ACTTGAACTCGCCATAGAGCTGGGCGGCGAGGGTCTTGTTGGGGGCGAGGATCAGGGCCGGGCGCTGGGTCTGCTCGATGACCTTGGCCATGGTGAAGGTCTTGCCCGAGCCGGTGACGCCGAGCAGGACCTGGTCGCGTTCGCCCTGCCCGGCCTGGGCGACGAGCTCGGCGATGGCGGCGGGCTGGTCGCCGGCGGGGGTGTATTTCGTCTCCAGCCGGAAGGGGATGCGCTTGCGCTGGTCCGGCCGGTCGGGGCGGTGGGGTTTCCAGTCGACCGGCGCGCCGGGGGCCTCCTCCGGCGTCAGGCGCGGGCCGGTGACGGGGGCGAACATCGGCATGTTCGGGCTTCTCGGCGGCGTCCGGGGCGACTGGCCCGGGTCGTCGCGCAGTCCTCCGGTCACGCCGGAGGAGGACGAGGCGACGGGGGCCCCGGCCCCCTGGCCGGGCACGTGGACGGGCTTCTTCGTGCGGGGCGCGGAGCCCTTGGGCGAACTGGAACGGTTCATGAACGCAATCTAGGCGGCGGAGGACGACTTCGCCACCGCAACGCGCGGGCGGGCGAGGGGCTGCTGACAGCAGGTGGCGGGAGGCGGACCGGCGCACTGGCGTCCTCGCGCGACGGTGGTAATCTGGCCGCCTGACTGGGGGAAATCGTATGAACTGGTTGAACATCGCGCGCGCCGCCAAGGTTCTGGCGCTGGTCGCCTTCGTGCTGCCGTGGCTGGTGGTGTCGTGCAACGGCACGCCGCTGGCGGAAGCCTCGGGAATCGATCTGGTCACCGGCGGCGTGAGAACGATGAACCAGGAGGTGTCCGAGAACCGCAGCCCGCAGTGGTGGGCGATCGCGACGCTGGCGCTGGTCGTCATCGGCCTGGGCCTGAGCTTCGCGCTGAAGCCGGCGCGGCGCGCGGCGGCGGCGCTGGGAGGCGCTGCGGCGGGCGGTCTGGTGCTGTGCGCCCTGGGCATGATGCTGATGATCGGCTCGTTCAAATCCGAATTCGCCGAGAAGATGAACGAGCCGCAGGACGCCGCCGCCAACCAGTTCTTCGACCCCACCGAGATGCAGAAGGCCATGGCCGAGGCGATCCGCTTCGAAACCCGGTTCGGCTACTGGCTTGAGCTGCTGGCCCTGGCGGGGGCCGCGGGCGCGGCCTTCATGGCCTTCAGCGGACGCCCCCTGCCGCTCGCCGGCGGCGCCAGGGCGACGACGACGGCGCCCGCCGATCCGGACGTCGCCTACTGGGACAGCATCGACAAGACCGACGCGGCGGCTCTGGAGGAATACATCTACCGCTTCCCCGAAGGCCGGTTCGTCGACCTGGCGCGGAGTCGGCTTCCGGGGGCGACGCCGCCGGCCTGACAGGCAGGCCCCATGAGCAGGTCCGGAAGTCGCCAGCCGCGACGGCCGGCGCTCCCCATGTTTCGGGCCGGATCGAGGAGCCTTCCATGACCGCCTTTCACCAACTGCACCGTTCCGGCCTGCTGATCCTGCCCAACGCCTGGGACGCCGGGAGCGCGGCGGTGATGCGGTCGCTGGGGGCGAAGGCCATCGCCACCACCAGCGCCGGCTGCGCCTGGTCGCTGGGCTGGCCGGACGGCGACGCCCTGCCCATCGAGCGGGCGGTGCAGATGTGCGCCGACGTGGCGAGGGCGGTGCAGGGACTGCCGGTCAGCGTCGACTTCGAGGGCGGCTATTCCGAAAACCCCGGCGACGTGGCCGCCAACGCCGTGGCGCTGGTCGAGGCCGGGGCGGCGGGGATCAACATCGAGGACGGCGGCGGCGAGCCGGGGGCGCTGGCCGCCAAGATCGAGGCGATCCGGTCGAAGGTCGGCGGCGATCTGTTCATCAACGCCCGCTGCGACATCTGGCTGAGGGGCGTGGGCGCGCCAGAGGCGCGGGTGGACGAGGCGCTGCGGCGGGCGGCGATCTACGCCGGCTCCGGCGCGGACGGCTTCTTCGCGCCGGGGCTGACGGCGCCGGAGGACATCGCGCGGCTGACGGCGGGGACGCCGCTGCCGGTCAACCTGCTGGCCGCGCCGGGCCTTCCCGGGGCGGCGGAGCTGGAGCGGCTGGGGGTGCGGCGGCTGAGCGCCGGCTCGGGCCTGGCCAGCGCCGCCTATGGTCGCGCCGGGGAGCTGGCCAAGGCCTTCCTCGCCGACGGAGCGTCCGAGCCGATGCTGGAGGGCGGGCTGGGCTGGGGCGAGATGAACGCCCTGATGCCGTGATCAGCGGCGCGGCGGAGCGGGCTCGTCCTCGGGCGGATCGTCGGGATGCATCAGGTCCTCGGCGGCGTCGTTGACCGTGGGCGCGGCCGGCGCCGGGCGCGGGGCGGCCGGGGCGGCGGCGAGGCCGAGGGCGGCCAGCCCTTCCGAGCCCTCGTGGCCGAAGACGCTGCGCAGGCGCAGATCGGTCTGCGGCACCGGCGTCTCGATTCCGGCTGCCTCGAGCGCGTCGGCCACCACCCAGGTGTAGGCCGCATGCATGGCCGAGGGCCGCTTGACCGCCTCGCGCGTCGGCCAGACCAGCAGCTCGAACTCCAGCCCGCGCTCGCCGAAGCCGACCAGCCAGACCTGGCATCTGCGGTCCTCGCTCTCGGACGAGGTGAAGGGGCTGGCGCGGGCGGCGGCCAGCACCGCCTCGCGCACCTTGCCGCGGTCGGCGCCGTAGGCGACGGCGAAGGGGATGTGGATGCGGCGGGTGTCGCCCTTCAGCGTCCAGTTGACCACCGGCTGCTCGATCAGGCGCGAGTTGGGGACCAGGACGTTGACGTTGTCGTTGGTGCGGATGCGCACGGCGCGGGGGCCGATCTCGGTGATCACCCCGCGCATGCCCTCGGCCCGGACCGTGCCGGTCATGGCCCCGCCGATCTCGACGTAGTCGCCGACCGAGACCATGCGGTCGAAGATCAGGAACAGGCCGGAGACGAACTCCTTGACCACCCCCTGCAGGCCGAGGCCGACGCCGATGCCCAGCGCCCCGGCGAAGACCGCCAGCGAGGACAGGTTGAGCCCCGCCACCGACAGGGCCCAGAAGGCGCCAACGACGATGAGGCCGTAGCTGGCCAACTTCTCCAGCACATAGAGGGCCGCCGCGCTGCGGTTCGAACGGTCGCGCAGGCGGCACAGGGCGCGGCTAACCAGACGCGAGGCGACCCACGCCAGGACGAGGATGGCGAGGCCGGCGAGCACGCCGCCGATGGTCACCACCGAGCCGCCGAGGCGGAACAGTTGGCCCTGGTCGATCTGGTTGATCTGGTCGAGCATGGGTGGTGGGGTCCGGAAGGCGCGAGCGGGGGAGGGATTAGGGATTAGGGATGAGGGATGAGGGATGAGAAAATGCGCGGCTGCCCCTTGGGTGGCAAGCAGGGTCCGGCATGGCATCAACGCCCTGAGCACCCCTCATCCCTCATCCCTCATCCCTAATCCTAATCCCTCATCCCTCATCCCTGACCCCTTACTGCATCAGCTCATGATCCTCACCCTCTCCACCCTCCCCTCCCCGATCGGCCCGCTGGCGGTGGCTTGCGACGAGGACGGCAGCGTGCGCGGGGTGAGCTTCGGCGAGGGGCTGGAGCGGTCGATGCGGCGGACGTGGCCGGGGGCGACGCTGGCGGCGGGGGAGGCGCCGGCGGCGATGCGGGCGGGGCTGGAGGCCTATTTCGCCGGCGACCGCGCGGCCCTGGCGCGGATCGACTGGTCGCTGGACGGGGCGTCGGCGGGCGACGGGTTTCAGGTCCGGGTGTGGCGGGCGCTGGCGGAGGTGCCGGTCGGGACCACGATCAGCTATGGCGAGATGGCGAAGCAGGCGGGCGAGCCGGGCGCGGCCCAGGCGGCGGGCGTGGCGCTGAACCGCAACCCGATCCCTCTGGTGCTGCCCTGCCACCGCGTCGTCGGCGCCGACGGCGCCATGGTCGGCTTCGGCGGCGGCCTGGAGCGCAAGACCTGGCTGCTGAGGCACGAAGGGGCGCTGCTGATTTGACTCCCTCTCCCGGCGGGAGAGGGACCTCAGCCGAACAGCCCCACCAGCTCCCGCCCGGCCAGCACGCAGAACAGCACGCCGCCCGCCGCCAGCATGCCGTTGGAGAGCCAGCGGCTGCGCCACTCGGCGGGGGTCCGCTTCGAATTGAGCAGCCAGAGCAGGGTCAGGGCGAGGAAGGGCATGAAGAGGGCGCCCAGCGCGCCGTAGGCGACGATCAGGCCGAAGGGGCGGTCCATGAACAGCAGCAGCATGGGCGGGAAGGTCAGCCACAGCAGGTAGGCGCGGTAGGGGCTGCTGGACTCGCGGGCAGCGGTCGGGTCGGCGGGGCGTCCGCTGAGGTGGGCCCAGAAGTCGGCGAACATCAGGCTGACGCCCTGCCAGACGCCGATCAGGGAGGAGAAGCTGGCGGCGAAGAAGCCGACCAGGAACATCACGCCGACGACGTCGCCGAAGCGCTCGCGCAGGACGCGGTCGAGGTCGAGCAGGCCGCGGTCGCCGCCGGCGAGGGCGATGTTCGAGGCGTGCAGAAGCTCGGCGCCGACGATGAGCATGGCGATGACGAACAGGCCGGTGACGGCGTAGCCGACCCGGTTGTCCAGCCGCATGACCCGCATCCACGCCGGGCCGCGCCAGCCCTTCTGGCCGATCCAGTAGCCGTAGGCGGCCAGGGTGATGGTGCCGCCGACGCCGCCGATCAGGCCGAGGGTGTAGAAGGCCGAGCCGGCCGGCAGGGTCGGGATAAGGCCGCGGACGAGGGCCGGCAGGTCGGGGGCGACGAGGACGGCGAGGCCGACGACGGTGACGAACATCACCGCGACGAGACCGGTCATCAGCTTCTCGAACAGCGGGTAGCGGTTGAACCAGACGAGGATCACGCCGACGACGCCGAGGATCATGGCCCAGACCTTGAGGTCCAGGGCCAGCGGCGTGCGGTCCAGCAGGGCCGCCACCGGCAGGGCCGAGGCGGTCATGGCCGTGGCCCCGTAGACGAAGCCCCAGACCACGACGTAGACGCCGAAATAGACGCTGGCCCAGTTGAGCCGGCCGCCGAACCAGCCGGGGCCGAGGCTGGACCAGCCCTCGAAGATGGTCCGGCCCGAGGCCAGGGACCAGCGGCCCACCGCCTCGGCCAGCGAGATCTTGAGCAGGGTCCCGACCACCGCCGCCCACAGCAGGGCGTAGCCGAACTTCGACCCGGCCACGAGGGTGGCGATCAGGTCGCCGGCCCCGACGCCGGTGGCGGCGGCCACGAGGCCGGGGCCGATCAGCCGCCAGCGGGCGCCGGGGGGCGGGGCCGTGGGCGCGGCGGCGTCCTCGATGGTCATGTCGGCCCCTCCTGCCCGTCGCGTAGCGACCCGTCTTCCTAGCATCGCCGTCGCCCCCTCCACCATGCACCGCCTGCGGCGTCCCACGGTCCCCCTCCCCCTGCGGGGGAGGAACGGCTACGGCTGGGGCATGACCGCCCTGCCGCTGAACGAGATCCTGATGCTGCTGGCCGCCCTGACGGCGGCGGGGCTGTTCGGGGGGCTGATCGCCGGCCTGTTCGGGGTCGGCGGCGGGACGGTGATCGTGCCGGCGGTGTTCTACGCCTTCGAGGTGCTGGACGTCGGCGGCGAGAGCAATCTGCACGTGGCCATCGGCACCTCCCTGCTGACCATCGTCGCCACCTCGTGGCGGTCGCTGAGGGCGCACCGGGACCACGGGGCGGTGGACGAGACGGTGCTGAAAACCTGGACGCCGTGGGTCGGGGCGGGCGCGGTGCTCGGGGCGGCCGTGGCGGGCGTGACCTCCATGGAGGGGCTGGCGCTGGTTTACGGCGTCTGTCTGGCGGCGGTGGCGGCGCAGATGGGGCTGATGCGCGAGGGCTGGGCGCCGTGGAGCGCCCTGCCGACGGGATGGGCGCGGCGCGGGCTGGGGACGGGGATCGGCGGGCTGTCGGCGATGATGGGCATCGGCGGCGGCAGCTTCGGCGGCATGCTGCTGACCCTGTGCGGGCGGCCGATCCACCAGGCTGTGGCCACGGCCTCGGGATTCGGGGTGGCCATCGGGACGGCGGCGACCCTGGGCTTCATCGTCTTCGGCTGGGACGCGCCGGGGCGGCCGCCGCTGTCGCTGGGCCACGTCAACGTTCCCGGCGCGGTGGTCATGGCGCTGCTGACCACGGCGGTGGCGCCGTGGGGCGCGAAGCTGGCGCACCGGCTGGACCGCAAGGTGCTGCGGCGGGCGTTCGCGATCTATCTGCTGATCACCGCGGCGCTGGTGGTGGTGAAGGCGGTCTGAGTCGGCGGGCAGCAGGCAGCAGGCAGCAGGCAGCAGGCAGCAGGCAGCAGGCAGCAGGTG
>JADGMZ010000069.1 GCA_015234495.1 Brevundimonas sp.
TCCCCCAGACCGGCCGCGGAGGAGGCCTGGCCAGACCTGTGGATCGCCACCGGGCGCGCCACCCTGCCCCTGTCGGCGCGGGCCAAGGCCCGGTCGGGCGGGCGAACCTTCGTGGTGCAGACGCAGGACCCGCGCTGGAAGACCGGCGCCTACGACCTGGTGGTGGCGCCGGTGCATGACGGGCTGGACGGCGCCCATGTCCTGTCCATCACCGGCTCGCCCCACCGGGTGACGCCCGCGCGCCTGGCCGGGGGCGCGGCGGCGTTCGAAGCCGCCCTGTCCCCCCTGCCCCGCCCCCGCGTGGCCGTCCTGATCGGCGGCCGGTCGATGGCCTTCGACCTGACCGAGACCGACGCCGCCGATCTCGCCGAACAGATCGCGGGCGCCGTGTCCGTGGCCGGCGGCTCGCTGATGCTGACCTTCTCCCGCCGCACGCCCGGGCCCGCGAAACGGGTGATGACGGCGCGGCTGGCGAACCTGCCGGGCCTGATCTGGGACGGGGCCGGCCCGAACCCCTATTTCGCCTTCCTGCATTTCGCCGACCATGTGCTGGTCACCGAGGACAGCGCCAACATGGCCGCCGAGGCCGCCTCGACCGGCAAGCCGGTGCACATCCTGCCGATGGTCCCGTTGAAGCCCGCCGGCAAGTTCGCCCGCCTGCACGCGGACCTGCGCCGGCGCGGCGCGGCCCGGCCGTTCGACGGCGCGCTGGGAGCGTGGACCTATGAGCCGCTGAACGAGACCGAACGGGCGGCGCGGGCGGTGCTGGAGCGAATGGGGCGGGCCTAGGCGGAGGGCCTTACCCGGGATGGGGGGAAAACGAGTCAGCGTTCTCCCTCCCCGCCCCGGGGAGGGGGGCCGCGCAGCGGCCGGGTGGGGGCGGCCGCCTCGAGTTGCACAAGAATGCCCTCGACCACGCCATCCAGATTGTCGCGGATCGATGTCGCGGCGTAGCGCAGCGTCGTGAACCCCTGCTGCGCGAAGGCGGCGTCGCGTCGGCGGTCCTGCTCAACGCGCACGTCATGGCCTGACCCGTCGACCTCGACGATCAGCCGCCGATCGAGGCAGACGAAGTCGGGATAGAAGCCAAACATCGGGTGCTGGCGACGGAAATGATAGCCGCGCGCCCGAAGGCGTCGCAGCGCCACCCAGAGGCGGGCCTCGGGAGGGCTCATCCTCTTGCGCATGGCGCGCGCCCTGGCGACCACCGGCATCCGCATCTTCTCACGTGCACCTGCAGGTTGCGCCGTGGGGCGGCAGAATTCAACCGGCCGCCCCCACCCGGTCGTCGCTGCGCGCCGACCACCCTCCCCGGGACGGGGAGGGATAACGAGCCAGTCCTCTCCCTCCCCGTCCCGGGGAGGGGGGCCGCGCAGCGGCCGGGCGGGGGCGGCCAGGTCCGGATGCTGCATGATCGCAGGACGCGAAATTAGATCGGGCCGCCCCCACCCGGTCGTCGCTGCGCGCCGACCGCCCTCCCCGGGACGGGGAGGGAGAGGTCTAGTTGTCGCCGTCGCCGTCGCCGTCGGCGTCGCCGTCGGACTTGTCCTTGCGTTTCCGGCTTTCGTCCATGGCGAGGCCAAGGGCGATCCCGATGGCGATGCCGGCGCCCATGCCGACCGCCAGGTTGTCCATGGCTACGCCGAGGGCGGCGCCGATGGCCACGCCGAGGGCGATGCCGATGCCCAGATGGCTGTTGCCGCTTTCCATATCTGACTCCCGGTTGTCGGATCGATCCGCCTCAGACTAGCATCCGACCATGATGATCGCAGCCCTGACCGTCGCCGCCCTCCTGGGGGGCCAACACCCGCCCGCCGCCCATGCCGGGCCTCTCACCTTGGGCCAGTCGGTGCGCGGCGAGCTGACGACCGGAGATTCGACGGGAGAGACCGGCGCCCATTTCGACTGCTACAGCTTCAGGGGGACGAAGAGGCAGGCGTTGACGGTTCACCTTCAATCCCCGGCCTTCACCCCCATGCTGGTCCTGCGTCGTGGAGCGACCTGCGACGGCAACCTCCTGTACGTGACCCAGGAGGCCGGCGCCGAGGTCCGGGTGAACACCAACCTGAACTATGACGAGGTCTATTCCCTGACGGTGCGAAGCGTGAACGCCGGCGAGACCGGCGCCTACACCCTCACCCTCGGGGATCCCCCGGCCGCCGCCCGGCAGGGGCCCGCCCGGCCCCAGACCGCCTACCAGCCGGAGCGCATCCGCGAAGGCTGCGGCTATGTCCCGGGGCGCGACCGCCTGTTCCCGATCGAGATCGGCCTGTTTTACGACGGCGACCCGCCGTTCGCGGACCACTATGGCCGGGCCGTCCGCGTGAACGGCCAGTGGACCCATCCGGATCAGAGCCCCTATCCCGATGGCCGGACGCGGCCCTGGTATATCGACAGCGAGCCGATCACGGTGCGCGGACGCGACTATGTGAAGTACGGCCTGCCGCGGATCCTCGGGCTGAACGAGGCGGAATGGTTCGCGGAACTGGACGGCCTGGCCGTAGTGGCGGAGGCCGGCGCGGCCGATCCGGAGGTCGTCTATGTGCTCGTCGATCCGGCCGACTGCGGCTTCCAGCCCTATCAACGGACGTCGTGACACCCTCCCCTTTGACGGAATCAGCGCCTAGATAGGCGCATGAGCACTCCCCGCACCGTCCGCGTCGCCATCATCGGGTCCGGCCCCGCCGGCTGGACCGCCGCCATCTACGCCGCCCGCGCCATGCTGAACCCGGTGGTCATCGCCGGCCTGCAGCCCGGCGGCCAGCTGACCATCACCACCGACGTGGAGAACTATCCCGGCTTCGCCGACGTCATCCAGGGCCCCTGGCTGATGGAGCAGATGCAGAAGCAGGCCGAGCACGTCGGTACCGAGGTGATCCACGACATCGTGGTCAAGGCCGACCTGTCGCAGCGGCCGTTCCGGCTGACGCTGGATTCGGGGACCGAGATGCTGGCCGAGACGGTGATCATCTCGACCGGGGCCCAGGCCAAATGGCTGGGGCTGGAGAGCGAGGCGAAATACCAGGGCTTCGGCGTCTCGGCCTGCGCCACCTGCGACGGCTTCTTCTATCGCGGCAAGGACGTCATCGTGGTCGGCGGCGGCAACACCGCGGTCGAGGAGGCGCTGTTCCTGACCAATTTCGCCTCGAAGGTCACCGTCGTGCACCGCCGCGACGAGTTCCGCGCCGAACGCATCCTGCAGGACCGCCTGTTCGCCAATCCCAAGGTCGAGGTCATCTGGGACTCGGCCATCGACGAAATCCTCGGCGAGACCAGCGACCTGGGCGCGGTCAACGTCACCGGGGCGCGGCTCAAGAACGTCCGGACCGGCGAGACCCGCGACGTCGCCGCCGACGGGGTCTTCATCGCCATCGGCCACGCGCCGTCGTCGGAACTGTTCGCCGGCCAGCTGGAGACCAAGCAGGGCGGCTATCTGGTGGTCAAGCCGGGCACGGCCGCCACCGCCATCGAGGGCGTCTGGGCCGCCGGCGACGTCACCGACGACATCTACCGCCAGGCCGTCACGGCCGCGGGCATGGGCTGTATGGCGGCGCTGGAGGCGGTGCGCTTCCTCGCCGAGCAGGACCACAAGGCCGAGGGCCACCCGATCGCGCACAAGGAAGCGGAGAAGATCGGGGTCTGGTAGGGGGCAGGCAGCAGGCAGCCGCGGCACGCCGCATCGCCGACGCCGGTACGCCGATGCCGACGACCGCCCTCCTCCGCGAAATCCCTGCTGCCTGCTGCCTGCTGCCTGTCCTTACCCAAACAGCTGCAGCTCCGGCGGCGCATACTGCACCGGTTCGCCGTGGCGGCGGCGCAGGGCGTAGTCGACGGCGGTCTGGACGGCGCGTTCCTCGGTCGGCTTGGACAGCACGCCGATGGTGCCGGCCACCCCTTCGCGGACCATGCCGGGGTTGGCGGTCATGAACAGCACCGAGACGCCCATCTCCTGGCCCAGCTCGCGGCCGAGGGCGACGCCCGTCGGCCCGTCCGACAGGTGAATGTCGACCAGGGCGAGATCGATGTCGGTCTCGCGCACCAGCCGGCGCGCCGAGGCGGCGTCCGCGACGACGCCCGCCACTTCGTGGCCCAGGTCCTCGAGGACCAGGCGCAGCTCCATGGCCACCAGGGCCTCGTCTTCGATGATCAGTATGCGGGCGGTCATTACGGATGTTCGGGTCGTCTGAAGTCTGGGTAGCTCGGAGAAGCGGTTGGCGGGGAGCCCGGTTCCCCTCATGCGACGTTTTGCGCGGCGCGGCGTCGCGACAGGGCGGTCGCCGGCAGGTCCGCGACGACCTGCAGGCCCTCGGGCCGCCAGTTCCGCTCCAGCCGCCCGCCCAGCTGCCCCTCGACCGACAGGGCGGCCAGGGAGGATCCGAAACCCGAGCGCTCGGGCGGCCCCTCGATTACGGGGCCGCCGGACTCCGTCCAGGTCAGCACGAAACGCTCGCCTGACAGGCGGGTGTCCAGCGCGACCCGTCCCGCCTCATGGGACAGGGCCCCGTATTTGGCGGCGTTGGTGGCCAGTTCATGGAACAGCAGCGCCACCGAGGTGGCGGCCTGGTCGTCGAAGGTCGCGTCGTCGCCGCTGATGTGGACGCGGGGTTCCCCCGCCAGGGAGCCGTACGGCTTGAACAGGTCGGCCAGGAAGGCGTGCAGGGTCATCGAGCCGACCGTCGGCCGCGAACTCTCGCTGTGCGGGCGGACGAATTCGTGGGCGCGGGCCAGGGCGTTGATGCGGGTGCGGACCGCATCGGCGAACCCCTTGGCCTCGGGATGCTGCCGCGCCGACAGGGCGATCAGGGCCGAGACCACCGCGAAGATATTCTTGATCCGGTGGCTCAGCTCCTGGCTGAGCAGCTCCTTGGCCTGGTCAGACCGCTTCAGGTCGTCGATGTCGGTGCAGGTGCCGAACCAGCGGGTGATCTCGCCCGCCTCGTTGCGGATCGGCCGCGCCCGGCCCAGCGTCCAGCGGTAGACGCCGTCGTGACGGCGCAGACGGTATTCGATCTCGTACGGCTCGCCCGTCTCGAGGCAGATCTTCCACAGGTCGAAGGCCCGCGGCTGGTCGTCAGGATGGAACATGCCGGCCCAGCCCTCGCCGTCGGTCGAGCCCTCGGGCGCGCCGGTGAACTCGTACCAGCGGGCGTTATAGTAGTCGTGGAAGCCGTCGGGGCGGGTCGACCACACCATCTGGGGCATGGAATCGGCGATGGCGCGGAAGCGCGCCTCGCTCTCGGCCAGGGCCTGCACGGTCAGGGCCAGCTGGCGCTCGACGGAAGAGTCGCCGTTCGGATCGGGTTGGGTCACGTAGCCTCGGAAAGCGGGACGGCGTCGCACTCGGGGACAGCATCAATGCACAAACCCCGCAAGCGTTGCAAAAGGGACGGTGCTCAGGACGCCGGGCGGCCGACCTCCTCGACGTCCATCACCGTCACCCCGGGGGGCGGCGGCTCCGGGGCCGGAGCGGCCTTGGGGGCCTCGAATTCGGCCAGCCGCTGGTTGATCTCGGCGATCTGGTCCGCGGTCGGCTGACGCCGGCCGCCCAGGGAGACGACGCCGACCACCCGGGTGTGGCCGTCGACCACCACGGTGCGCGCGGCGGCCTCGCCCTTGGCGGCGGCCCCGGCGAGGGCCGCCTCGGCTTCGGCGGCGGAGGCGACGCGCAGGCGGGGACGGGCGAAGCGGGCCTCGTCGATACGGGGCTCGCGCCCGGAATAGGCCTGGCGGAAGGCCGCCGGCTCGCCGTAGACGCCCTTCCAGCGATAGAAGATGTGCGCCCCGATCTGGGTCAGCTTGTTCAGGGTCGGGGCCCACCACGGGTGGACGTAGTTGGCGTGGTAGTGGGTGGCGGTGCCCACCTTCGTCGCCACATGGCCGGCCAGGGCGCGCTCGGCCACCCGCGCGGCGCGCTCCCAGGCCCAGGCGACCGGCGCCTGCGCCAGCGAGCCGTCGCAGGTGAAGCTGAACTGGCAGCCGGTGACCCGTTCGGCGCCTTCATAAACCACCCCGCAGACGGAGCTGGCGTAGTTCGGGTCGCGGACGCGGTTGAGGATGACCTGGGCCACAGCCTCCTGGCCCTCGGTCGGCTCCAGCGCCGCCTCGTAATAGACGGCCTGGGTCAGGCAGCGGATCGCCCGCCGCCGGTCCTCGGCCGTGGCCGGCTTGAAGGCGAACGGCTGGGACGGACGCAGCAGGCCCGAGGTCGGCGTGGCCGCGTTCAGCTTCTGGGCCTCGAGCCCGGAGGCGCCGAAATCGAGCGACGGCTTGCCGCCCAGGGACAGG
>JADGMZ010000070.1 GCA_015234495.1 Brevundimonas sp.
CGATCATGAAGGCCCAAGGTCGCGGCCGGATCATCAACGTCGCCTCGGCCCATGGCCTGGTCGCCAGCCCGTTCAAGTCTGCCTATGTCGCGGCCAAGCATGGCGTCATCGGCTTCACCAAGACGGTGGCGCTGGAAGTGGCCGAGGACGGCATCACCTGCAACGCCCTGTGCCCCGGCTTCGTCGAGACGCCGATCGTCGAGAAGCAGATCGCCGACCAGGCCCGCACGCGCGGCATGTCGAAGGAGCAGGTGCTGAAGGACGTCATCCTCGGCTCCCAGCCGACCAAGCGGTTCGTCACCACGGACGAACTGGTGGGGATGATGCTGTATCTGGTCTCGGACCTCGGCGCCTCGGCCAACGGCGCCAGCTTCTCCATCGACGGCGGCTGGACGGCGCAGTAGGGAGACCAGGTCGGCCCATGACCGCGCTGACTTGGACACGTGGCTACACTGCAGCCGAACTCGAACGAGCGCAGGCGCGATTCCGCCTTACCTTCCCCTCCGACCTTATCGAGCTCCTGCGGGACCGACGCCCGGTCGGCGGGCCGGACTGGAACAGCGAGGCGACGGTGCGGCCGCTGCTAGCTTGGCCGTTCGAAGGTCTGCTCTTCGATGTCGAGCAGAACGGACTCTGGTGGAAAGATTGGGGAGATCGCCCCGCCAACGCGGACGAACGAGCCGAAGTACTGAGGCAGGTCGTGGAGCGCGCCCCGCGCCTCATTCCGATCTTCAGCCACCGCTACCTGCCGGCGACCCCCACCGTGGCTGGAAACCCCGTCTTCTCCGTCTACCAGTCCGACGTGATCCACTACGGGGCGGACCTGGACGACTACATTGATCGTGAAGAGAACGGCTGGGAGTCCCGGCCGTGGCCAAAAAACCTTCGGGAGATCGACTTCTGGTCTGAGCTTGTCCGACGCAATAACGCCTGAGGGAGGGAATTCACCGAGGCGTTGCTGATCTCGCCTTCCCCCTACCCCACAAACCCCGCCGCGCGCTTCAGCCGGTCGTTGAGGGCCTCGCCGAGGCCGTGGGCCGGGATCGGGGACACGGCGATGCCGGCGGGCTTTTCGCGGTCGGCCTCGCGCAGGCGGCGGAACAGGTTGGCGGCGGCTTCGCGCAGATCGCCGGAAGGGCTGAGGCTCCAGCGCACATCGCCGACGCCGGGGCCGAAGCCGAGGAGGATCTCGCCGTCGCCGGCCGCTTCGGCGTTGATGCGCAGCGGCGCGTCCGGCGCGTAGTGCAGGGTCGTGCGGCCGGGGGAGCGGTGGCCCTCTCCGCCCTCGTCGAGCGGGCCGACGATCGCTTCGATCTCCTCGCGGGTGATCGAGCCGGGCCGCAGCAGGGAGACCCGGCCGTCCAGCACCGAGACCACCGTCGATTCCACGCCCACGGCGCAGGGCCCGCCGTCCACCGCGTCGGCGGCGGCGTGGCCGGTCTCCTCGACGGCGTCCTCGACGGTGGTCGGGCTGGGGCGGCCGGAGCGGTTGGCGGACGGGGCGACGACCGGTTTGCCGAAGGCGGCGATGACGGCCCGGGCGCGGGCGTGGCCGGGGACGCGGACGGCGACGCTGTCGAGACCGGCGCGGGCCAGGTCGCAGACGGCGGCGCGGTCGCGCACGGGGGCGACCAGGGTCAGCGGGCCGGGCCAGAAGGCCTCGGCCAGGGCGCGGGCGCGGTCGTCGAAGACGGCGATGGACTCGGCCTGGGCGGCGTCGGCGACGTGGGCGATAAGCGGATTGAAGCGCGGCCGCCCCTTGGCCTCGAAGATGGCGGCGACGGCGGCGGGGTTCGAGGCGTCGGCGGCGAGGCCGTAAACCGTCTCGGTCGGCAGGATGACAAGGCCGCCCCGGGCCAGGGCTTCGGCGGCCATGGCGTCAGTCGCGCCGCGCTGGATGTCGTCGCCGGGCATGATGGGCCGCTTCGCTGCTGAGGCCGCGGTGAATGCGCCGCCCGCCGCCGGGTGGCAAGCCCCGCCCCGCCTCAGGGTCGGCGCGGGATCAGCGGAATCATCCGGTGCAGGACGTTATCGCGGTCAATGAACTGGTGCTTCAGCGCACCGAGAATATGCAGAACGACGAGGGCGATGAGCAGTTTGGCGGCCAGCTCGTGCACGTCCATCAACTGGCCCGCCATCTCGCGACCGCCGCCGATGGGCAGGGCGGGCCATTCGAACAGGCCGAACCAGATGATCTCGCGCCCCGCCGCCGAAGAGGCCGCCCAGCCGACCAGCGGCATGGCGATCAGGAAGACGTAGAACAGGACGTGGGTGGCGCGCGCCGCCAGCTTCTGCCAGCGCGGCGTCTCGGCCGGGAGAGGAATGGCCGGGTTGGCGAAGCGCCAGCCGAGGCGAACAAGGGTCAGGACCAGGATGCCGAGCCCGACCGACTTGTGGATGTTGACGAATTCGCGGGAGATCGGCCCCTCGGTGGCCTCATGCGCCTGGATGAGGACGATCTGGGTCACCACCAGGGCCGCGATCAGCCAGTGCAGGACCAGCGATACGGTCGAATAGCGGTTGCGCGGCTCGGCCATGGTCTTTTCCCTCTCCAGTACGTCGGGGGCCAGCCTGCCCCAGAGGACGCGGTTCGCCAAGCGCGCCTTGCGTGACCCGGCGGCAAGACGGCATGAACGGGCGCACGTTTCCGAGAGTCGAGCCGATGTCCTACCGCGCCCCCGTCCGAGACCTGATCTTCACCCTGACTGAGGTGGCGGGACTGGACGCCATCACCGCCACCGGCGCCTTTCCCGATCACGACACCGAGCTGACCGCCGCGGTGCTGGAGGCGGCGGCGCAGTTCTCGGAAGGCGTGCTGGCGCCGCTGAACCGCATCGGGGACCAGCAGGGCGCGACCTGCACGGACGGGTCGGTGACCGCCGCGCCGGGATTCGCCGACGCCTATCGCCAGTTCGCCGAGGGCGGCTGGACCGGCCTGTCGGCCCCGGCCCACGCCGGCGGTCAGCAACTGCCCAAGGCGCTGGAGCTGGCGGCCTATGAGACCGTGCACGCCGCCAACATGGCCTTCGGCCTGTGCCCGATGCTGTCGCTGGCGGCGATCGAGGCGCTGGAGGCGGTCGGCACCGACGCCCAGAAGGCCACCTATCTGACGCGGCTGGTGTCCGGTGAATGGACCGGGGCCATGGTGCTGACCGAGCCGCACGCCGGGTCCGACCTCGGCGCCCTGACCGCCACGGCGGTCCCCAACGGCGACGGAACCTGGGCCCTGACCGGGCAGAAGATCTTCATCACCTGGGGCGACCACGACGCCACCGACAACATCGTGCACATGGTGCTGGCCCGCCTGCCCGACGCCCCGCCCGGGCCGAAGGGCATCAGCCTGTTCCTCGCCTCCAAGTATCTGGTGAAGCCGGACGGGACGCTGGGCGAACGCAACGCCTTCCGGCCGGTGGGCCTCGAGCACAAGCTGGGCATCCATGCCTCGCCGACCTGCGTCATGGCCTATGAAGGGGCGACCGCCGAGCTGGTCGGCCAGCCGAACCAGGGCCTGGCCCACATGTTCGTGATGATGAACGCGGCCCGCCTGGCCGTGGGCGTCGAGGGCGTCGGCATCGCCGAGCGGGCCTACCAGCAGGCCCTCGCGTATGCGCGGGAACGGCGGCAGGGCCGCTCGGTCTGGACCGGCGAGCCCGGCGCTCAGATCGTCGATCACCCTGACGTGCGCCGCATGCTGTCGGTGATGAAGGCGAAGATCGCGGCGGCGCGGGCCATCTGCCTGTCGACCGGCGTCGCCGCCGATCTGGCCCGGCACGCCGCCACCGAAGAGGACCGCCGCCGCTGGAAGGGTCGCGAGGACCTGTTCACCCCGATCGCCAAGGCCTGGTCCACGGACGTCGGCGTCGAGGTGGCGTCCATGGGGGTGCAGGTGCACGGCGGCATGGGCTTCATCGAGGAGACCGGCGCGGCGCAATACTATCGCGACGCCCGCATCGCCCCGATCTACGAAGGCACCAACGGCATCCAGGCCATGGACCTGGTCGGCCGCAAGCTGGGCCAGGACGGCGGAGTTTCGGCCCGCGAACTGATCGGCGAGATGAAGGCGACGCTGGCCCTGTTGCCGCGGCTGTACGCGGACAAGCCGGTCGAACGGCTGGCCAACGCCATCGAGGCGGTCGAGGACGCCACCCTGTGGTTGCTCGACGCCAAGGCCGACGCCGGCCGGGCGGCGGATGTGCTGGCCGGGGCGGACGCCTATCTGAAGCTGCTCGGTGACGTCGTCGGCGGGTGGCTGCTGGCCAGGGGCGCGCTGGCGGCGCGGGCGATTCTCGACGCCGGCGAGGGCGATCCGGCCTGGCTGGAGGGGCGGATCGCCCTGTACGAGGTCTATGCCGCCAATGTGCTGGGCCACGCCTCCAGCCGCCTCGCCGCCGTCGGTCAGGGCGGCGCCCTGCTGGAGCGGATGAGCGTGGACGTGCTGGCCGGCTGATCAGGGCCCGGAGGGGGCGTCCAGCAGGGCGATCGCCTCGCGCACGAAGTTCGCATGGGCGACGATGCCTATGCCCAGCGGGTCGTCGCCGGGGCGGACCTCGGACACCAGCACCCCCGCGATGAACGGGTGTTCCGGCTGCAGCGCGCCCGGAGCCTTGCGCGCCGAAGGGGTCCAGAACACCGGGCCTCCGGAGTTGCCGGGGAAGACGGGGAAGTCGAGCAGGAAGCTGGGAAAGGCCGTGATCGGGGTGAGCGGCCAGGAGGCCACCCGGCCGACGCGCAGGATCGGAAAACCCGCTGTATTGGCCGAGTAGCCGTGCGGATAGCCCAGGGTCAGCAACTCGTCGCCGGGTCCGACCTGCCAGGCGTCCAGGGCGTTGGCGTCGGCCAGCCAGCCCAGCGGAATGGCGGCGCGGGCGAAGGCGGGCGGAGCCGAGACCTCCATCACCGCGATGTCGCGCTCCGGATGGCGCGTCCAGAGCGGATCGCCGGCCGCGTCGCGGATGGTCAAGGGCTCGGGGGCGAAGCGCCAGCCGCCCTCGGGCCGCTCATAGCGCCAGCCGATGCGGGCGTCCGGCCCGGGCATGCCGTTCAGGACGTGATGGGCGGTGACCAGGACAGTGCGCGGCTGTCCGTCCGGACGCGGCGCGTCGATCAGGAAGCCGGTCCCGACCCGCCGCGTCGAGGCATCGGGATTTCGCTGATCCAGCTGCACGGTCGCCGAAATCAGGCCGACGGTCAGGTCCCAGGCGGGCGCAGAGGCCACCACGGGCGGCGGTTCGGCGACGGGGTCGGGCGGGATCTGCAGATCGAACATGGACGCGATGTCGCCGGGGGCTTTTGTTCATTTGACGGCGGCGGGGTCGCGCGCACAAGGTCCGCCCTCATTCGCCATCGGGGGCCGACAAGATGAACCGCCGCGACCTGCTCGCCACCGCCTCGGCCGCCCTGGCGGCGACCGCCCTGCCCGCCCACGCCCGCGCCACCGGAGTCTCGATGTCCCAGACCGCCCCCGTCCCCCCCGTCGCCAAGAAAATCCCGGTGCGGATCGAACAGCTGGGGCGGGTCCGGGTCGACGACTATCAATGGATGAAGGACGACAACTGGCAGGCGGTGCTGCGCGACCCGACCCTGATCAAGGCCGACGTCAAGGCGCACTTGACCGCCGAGAACGCCTACCGCGAGGGGATGATGGCCTCGACCGTGCCCCTCCAGAACCAGATGTTCGAGGAGATGAAGGGGCGCATCAAGGAGGACGACAGCTCGGTCCCCTCCCCCGACGGGCCGTGGGCCTACTTCACCGAGTACAAGACCGGGGACCAGCATCCACGGTTCATGCGCAGGCCGCGCGCCGGGGCCGGCGAGCCGCAGTTGCTGCTCGACGCCAACGCCCTTGCCGCCGGCAAGGCCTATTCCGAGGTGTCCGCCGCCGATCACAGCCCCGACCACGCCCTGTTCGCCTACGCCGAGGATGCGCAGGGCTCGGAGGTGCACCAGATCTATGTGAAGGACCTCTCCACCGGCGAGGTGCTGCCCGACCCGATCCAGTCGGCGACAGGCAACTTCACCTTCTCGCCCGACAGCCGCTGGATCTTCTGGACCAACCGCGACGACAACGGCCGGCCGGACAAGATCTTCCGCCGTCCGGCCCGCGGCGGCGAGCCGACGCTGGTCTATGAGGAGACCGACGACGGCATGTTCATCAGCGTCGGGCGGACGTCCGACGACGCCTTCGTGGTCATC
This sequence comes from Brevundimonas sp., assembly GCA_015234495.1. GTDB lineage: Bacteria > Pseudomonadota > Alphaproteobacteria > Caulobacterales > Caulobacteraceae > Brevundimonas. The sequence goes on from JADGMZ010000070.1 coordinate 6,193, forward strand.
TCGATCGCCAACCAGGAGACGTCGGAAGCCCG
>JADGMZ010000071.1 GCA_015234495.1 Brevundimonas sp.
TTCGGGGTATTTGCGCGCGCCGGCCTGGACCGCGCCGTCGTCGCCGGAGCCGCCCTCGCCCTGTTTCGCGTCGATGCCGGCCTGAATCTCCCGTTCCTGGTCGGCGACCTTGTCGGCGCGGTGTTCGAAGCGGTCGTCCATGGTCGGCTCCTTTTCCGTGGATCAGGGAAAGTCGGTGGAGCGGCCGGGTGTTCCCGCGCATTATGCCCGGCAGGTGGAGGAATCGACGATGCCGGAGATCGATCTGGAGGCGCTGGGCGCGGCCGCGGGGCCGATGCAGGTCTGGGTCCTGCCCGCCCTGCTGGGCCTCGGCCTGGCGTCGGCGACCGGCCTGAGAACCTTCCTGCCCCTGCTGATGCTGGCGCTGGCGGCGCGGTTCGAGCTGTTCGGGGTGCAGCTGATCGACCAGATGGACTGGCTGGCAGGCTGGCCCGCCATCGCGGCCCTGGCCGTGGCGACGGCGGCGGAGTTCCTCGGCGACAAGATCCCGGCCGTCGATCACGCCCTCAACGCCGTCGGCTACGTTACCCGGCCGGCGGCCGGGGCCATCGCCGCCGGCAGCGTGTTCTGGGCGGTCGATCCGGCCATGGCGGCGGTGGCCGGCCTGATCGTCGGCGCGCCGGCGGCCCTGGCCTTCAATGCGGCGCAGACCGGCGTGCGCGTCGGCTCGACCACGACCACCGGCGGGCTGGGCAATCCCCTTGTGTCCCTGATCGAGGATGTCCTGGCGTTCCTGACCGTGATCGTGGCCTTCCTCGCGCCGATCATCGTTCCGCTGGTGCTGCTGGTCCTCGCCGTGGTCGTCTTCCGGCTGGCCCGCCGCATCCGCGACCGGCGCGAGACGCGCCCCGCCTAGAGCACGCGGGAGACGATGGCCTTCAGGGTCTCGGCCCGGGCCGGCAGGTCGGACGACAGCCGCCCGGCCAGTTCGCGGGCCCCGACCGGATAGGCGTCGCCGCCCTCGGCGATCTCCTTCGCCATCCGCGAGGCCTCCAGCAGCACGCGCTCGAGGGCCTCGACCTGTTCGACGGCCAGAGCACGGGCCTCAAGCTGCAGCCGTCGGACCCGCTCGCTCGTGGTCTCCGGGGTGCGCATCAGGTCATAGATTTCCGCGTCGCCGGGGACGAGGCGCAGATCGGGCTTGGTCGGGGGATTTTTCGGCATGGGCGCCCTCCTGCCAAGCCAATGCAAAGCGGCGCCGCTCCGTTCCCGAGCGGAAGGGTAAACGCGTGTCGAACGCGCCCGGTGTGCTTCCGAGGCATCAGGACGCGCGACGCGACGGCGTTCAGGCGGCCTCGCTGCGGCGCTCGGCCCGGCTCTCCGCCTCGCGCACGGCGTCGACGGCGCGATCGACCACCTCAAGCCCCGCGCCCGGTCGCACCGCCTCCACCGTCAGGATGCGGCGGAAGGCGCGCGCGCCCGGCCGCCCGTGCATGAGGCCCAGCATGTGCCGCGTCATGGCCGGCAGATGCACGCCTTCGGCCAGCCGGGCGGCCATGTAGGGCCGGTAGCGCGTAATGGCCGAGAAGGCGTCGACGTCGGGGCTCGCGGCGCCGAACAGCCGCCGGTCGGCCTGACCGAGGATTCCCGGCTCGTGGTAGGCGGCGCGGCCCAGCATGACGCCGTCCAGCTGGACGCCGTCGGCGCCGTCGAGGTGAGCCTCGGCCTCATCCAGGGAGGCGACGCCGCCGTTCAGGGTGACCGACAGGTGCGGGCGCTCGCGCTTGAGCCGCCGGACGAGGCCGTAGTCCAGCGGCGGCACGTCGCGGTTTTCCTTGGGCGACAGGCCCTGCAGCCAGGCCTTGCGGGCGTGGACGACGAACACCTCGATGCCGACCGCAGCGCAGGCGTCTACGGTTTCGAACAGGGCGACGGCCGGATCCTGGTCGTCGACGCCGATGCGGCATTTTACCGTGGCGGGGACGCTGACCGCCTCGCGGATGGCGGCCATGCAGTCCGCGACCAGCGACGGCTCGCGCATCAGGCAGGCGCCGAAGCGGCCCGACTGCACCCGGTCGGACGGGCAGCCGACGTTCAGGTTGATCTCGTCATAGCCGAAGGCCGCGCCGATGCGGGCCGCCTCGGCCAGCTGCTCCGGCTCGGACCCGCCCAGCTGCAGCGCCACCGGGTGCTCGACGGGGTCGAACCCCAGCAGCCGCTCCCGGTCTCCGTGGATCACCGCCGGGGCGGTGACCATCTCGGTATAGAGCAGGGCCCGGGACGTGAGGGTGCGGTGGAACGCCCGGCAGTGCCGGTCGGTCCAGTCCATCATCGGGGCGATCGAGAGGCGGCGATCCATCGGGCGGGCTGCATACACCGAAGCGCGGGCGGAGGCGAATGCGGGAACCCCTGCGCACCTGAGCAGTTTTGCGGTCTCCAAGGAGGATTATCCATGATCAGACCACTTCTCGCCGGCGTCGCCTGCGTCGCCCTGCTCGCCGCCTGCAACCAGGAACAGAGCCCCGAGGCCGTCGACAAGGTTCAGGACATGGCCGCGGGTCCGGTCGGCCAGACCTCGGCCGCCACCATGGGCGCGAACATGGTCTCGGCCTATGTGCCGAACGCCGCCATGGGCGACATGTACGAAATCCAGGCCGCGAACATCGCGCTCGAGCGTTCGCAGAACGCCCAGGTCAAGGAACTGGCGACCATGATCAAGACCGATCACACCGCCGCCTCCAACGCCATGAAGGCGATGCTGCCCCAGGCCGCGCCCGACCTCACCCCGCCGACCGAGCTGGACGAGCGCCGTCAGGGCATGATCGACAACCTGCGCTCGGCCTCGGCCGAGAATTTCGACCGCACCTGGGTCGATCAGCAGATCGCCGCCCACAATGAGGCGCTGACCCTGCACCGCGGCTTCTCCAACGAGGATTCGCCGCTGGCCGCTCACGCCCGCTCGGTGGTCCCCAAGATCGAGGCCCACCTGCGCCAGGCCGAGCAGATCAAGGCCGGCATGTAACCACCGCCAGACGAGCGGAGGTTCGAGGCCGGGGCCGTCAGGTCCCGGCCTTTTTCCGTTCCTGGTCCTCTTCCTCGAGCGCCTCGGCGGCCTCTTCGTTGAGCGGCTTGCCCTCGCGGCGCGGCTTCACATAGGGCTCGGGCCGGGTCGTGGCGATGTTGCCGCGCATCAGCGACCGCCCTGCCTGGATGCCCTCGACCAGTTGCAGGGCGAAGCGCTCCTCGTCCCGTCGGCGCACGTCCTCGATGGTCTCGCGCGCCTCCTCGGGGGAGAAGCCGAGATCGACCAGCACCTTCTCTCCGAACACGAGGGCCGACTCGAAGACCTCGCGCACCTGGTAGTCGACGCCGGCCTGGACGAGGCGGACGGCGTGGCCGCGGTCGTAGGCCCGGACGAACAATTTGGTTAGTGGGAATTCGGCCCTGACCAGTTCGACGATACGGTCGGCGGTCTCCTGCCGGTCGACGCAGACGAGAATGGTTTCCGCCTCGCCGGCGCCGGACGCGCGGAGCACGTCCAGCCGCGTCCCGTCGCCATAGTAGACCTTGAAGCCGAACTGGCCGGCCGCCTGGATCATCTCGACGTCCAGATCGATGATCGAGACGTCCACGTCGCGCGCCAGCAGCGGCTGGGACACCACCTGGGCGAAGCGGCCGAAGCCGATGACCAGCACCCGCTCGCGCAGGTCAGCCGCCCGGTCGACGCCGTCGGCCTGATCGGGATCCAGCGTCGCGGCGGGCATGAAGTGCCCGACGGCGAGGGTGACCAGCGGCGTCAGGGCCATCGACAGGATGACGATGGCCGTCATCGAGGCCGACACCCGGGCGTCGAAGATGCCGACGGAAAGGGCGGCGGCGTAGAGGACGAAGGCGAACTCGCCGCCCTGCGCGAACAGGGCGGCGCGCTCCACCGCCTCGCGCTCGGCGTGGCCGAACAGGCGGGCGATGCCGTAGATGGCCACGGCCTTGACGGCCATGAAGGCGATGACGCCGCCGAGGATGACCTCCCAGCGGGCGATCACCACGCCGAGGTCCAGCGACATGCCGACGCTGAGGAAGAACAGGCCCAGCAGGATGGCGCGGAAGGGTTCGACGTCGGCCTCGAGCTGATGCCGGAACACCGATTCCGACAGCAGGACGCCGGCGAGGAAGGCGCCCATGGCCATGGACAGTCCGCCCATGTCCATCAGCCAGGCCGCCCCGGCCACGACCAGCAGGGCGGCGGCGGTCATCACCTCGCGGCCGCCGTAGCGGGCGAGCAGGCGGAACACCGGATTCATCAGGTAGCGCCCGACGAGGAAGACCAGAGCAACCGCGCCCACGGCCAGGCCGATCGTCCGCCACAAGGGCGGCGCGGCGTCGCCGCCCAGGCCCATGGCCCCGGCCATCACCGCCACCGCCGCCAGCAGCGGGACGATGGCGATATCCTCGAGCAGCAGGATGGAGACGGCGCGCTGGCCGCGCTGGGACCCGAGCTCGCCCCGTTCGTCGAGGGTCTGCATGATCACCGCCGTCGAACTGAGCACGAAGCCCATGGCCCCGACGAAGGCGACCGGGACCGACAGGCCCGCGGCCATGCCGGTCAGGGTCAGCAGCCCGCCGGCGGCCGACACCTGGGCCGCGCCGAGACCGAAGATGTCGCGCTTGAGCTTCCACAGCCGCGACGGCCGCATCTCGAGGCCGATGATGAACAGGAAGATGACCACGCCGAACTCGGCGACGTGGAGGATGATTTCCGGCTCGTCGAACAGGCCGATGCCCCATGGGCCGATGGCGAGGCCGGCGGCGAGATAGCCGAGCACCGAGCCGAGGCCGAGGCGGCGGAACACCGGCACGGCGATGACCCCGGCCGCCAGCAAGGCCGCCACATGGCCGAGGTCCAGCCCGCTGGTAGGTTCCGCCATGCGATCGTCCCGTCCGTCCCCGGTCATTGTGGGGTCGCAGGCCGGCGAACGCCAGTCCACGCGTCCGTTGGCGTACGTCAGGCTTCGTCAGACGACCGGCGGCGCATTTGCGTCGAGGATGGCCCCGTGGAGAACTGGCGCTTGAAGGAGCGACGCTGATGACGACCCATTTCCTGAGACCGAGCCTGGCCGCCGTGCTCGCGGTGTCGATCGCCGCGCCGATCGCGCCCGCCCCGGCTGCAGCCGCGGGCCGCGCGGACCTGGCCCGGGACGGCGTCGTCTCGCCGGACAACTGCCGCGCCGTCGGCATCGAGCTGGCCCCGGCGCGGCCGGACCTCCAGCGCAACCGCATGTCCGCCGGCGCGGTCTATCCGGCGCCTCCCCCGCCCCCGCCGCCGCCACCGGCCCCCCCGCCGCCGCCGCCGCCCGTCGCAAAGGCCGCGGCCCAGGAAATCGTGGTCAGCGGCTCGCGGATTCGCGCCGACGCCAGCTTCGCCCCCACCCCGGCCCATGTTCCGCCGACTGTGGCGCGGGATACCGAGCGCTACCCCGACGCCACCCCGAACCCCGTGAAACGCGTGGCCGAGGAGCCGGTGTCGACCTTCTCGATCGACGTCGACACGGCCAGCTATTCCAACGTCCGCCGCTTCCTCGAGGAGGGGCGACTGCCGCCGCCGGACGCCGTGCGGGTCGAGGAGATGATCAATTATTTCGACTACGGGTACGCACGTCCGCGCTCGGCCTCGGAGCCGTTCGCCATCACCACCGCCGTGGCCGCGTCGCCCTGGTCGGACGGGCGCCAGATCGTCCATGTGGCGCTGCAGGGCTATGAGCTGCCGGAAGGCGAGCGCAAGTCGCTGAACCTGACCTTCATGGTCGACGTCTCGGGCTCGATGTATTCGCCCGACAAGCTGGACCTGGCCAAGAAGTCGATGAACCTGATCATCGACCGGCTGCGGCCGCAGGACCGGGTGGCGGTGACCTATTACGCCTCGGACGTCGGCACCGCCGTGGGCCCGACCCCGGGCGACCAGAAGCTGAAGCTGCGCTGCGCGGTGGAGGCGCTGAACGCGGGCGGATCGACCGCCGGGGCCCAGGGCATGGTCAACGCCTACGCCCAGGCCGAGGCCGGCTTCGGGCGCGACAGGGTCAACCGCATCCTGATGTTCACCGACGGCGACTTCAACGTCGGGGTCACCGAGGACCAGCGGTTGGAGGACTATGTCGCCGCCAAGCGCGAGACGGGCATCTACCTGTCGGTCTACGGCTACGGCCGCGGCAACTACCAGGACGCCCGCATGCAGGCCATCGCCCAGGCCGGCAACGGCACGGCGGCCTATGTGAACAA
>JADGMZ010000072.1 GCA_015234495.1 Brevundimonas sp.
GGCGAGACGGTCCGGATCGACCGTGGCCGATGTCTCGCGCGCGCTGGGCGCGATGCAGCAGGACGTTTCAGGCGGGCGCGGCCAGCTGTCCGGTGACGACCAGTCGGTAAGGGTTGTCGCTACCGTGAAATCCGCCCATGAACTCGCTGCGCTTCCCCTTGTGGCGGGGGGGCGAACCGTGCGGCTGGATCAGGTTGCGACCGTCGAGGACGCGACGAGCGACCGCACCCAGGCGGCGTTGCTGGATGGCAAGACGGCCGTCGCCTTCAACATCTATCGCGCCAAAGGATCCGACGAGGTGGGCGTGGCCGAAGGGGTCGCGCGCGCCCTGGAGAGCGTGAAGGAGGCCGCGGCCGACGAGATCGTCTTCACCACCGTCGTCGATGAGGTGGCCCATACGCTCGAACAGTTCGAAGGCTCCATGCATATGCTGGTGGAAGGCGCGATCCTGGCGGTCCTCGTCGTCTTCCTCTTCCTGCGGGACTGGCGGGCCACCGTCATCGCCGGGGTGGCCCTGCCGCTGTCGATCCTTCCCACCTTCGCGGCGATGCACTGGCTCGGGTTTTCGCTCAATACCCTGACGCTGCTCGCCCTCGCGGTCAGCGTGGGCATCCTGGTCGATGACGCCATCGTCGAGATCGAGAACATCGCCCGCCACCGCCAGCTCGGGAAGTCCGCAGCACAGGCCACGGCGGATGCGGTCAATGAGATCGCCCTGGCCGTGCTGGCCACCACCTTCACCCTGGTCGTGGTCTTCCTGCCCACCTCCCTGATGCCGGGGCTGGCGGGGATGTTCTTCGAGCAGTTCGGCTGGACGGCCGTGATCGCCGTCCTCGCCTCGCTTCTTGTCGCCCGACTGGTGACCCCGCTGATGGCGGCCCGAATGCTGAAGGCTCACCCGATACCGGAGACGCGTGACGGCTGGCTCATGCAGCGGTATCTCCGGATTGTGCGGTGGGCCCTACGCCACCGCTGGGTTACGGCCGGGCTGGCTGTGGCCGGGTTCGCCGCCTCCCTCGCCATCGTCCCTCTTCTTCCGGCCGGGCTGATACCGGCGGGCGATCCGGGGCGGACCGCGGTCAACATCGAACTGCCGCCGGGCAGCGCCTTCAGCGACACCCTGACGGCCGCCGAAGCCGCCCGGGCCGCTATTGGCGGAATTGAAGGCGTGGTCTCCGTCTTCACCGCCATCGGGACGTCACAGGAGGGCGCGGGCGGCTACCAGCCGGCTGACGTTCGCCGGGCGACGATCACGCTCAACCTGCGCGAACGGGGCGAGCGCGCGCCCCTTGCCGAGATCGAACGTCAGGTGCGCGAGCGTCTGGCGACGGTTCCCGGCGTGCGTTTCTCCGTCGGCGGGGATGGCGGCCCGGGCGGCGCCCTGGCGCTCATTCTGGCGAGCGACGACGCGGAGATCTTGCGGACGGCGGCCGAACGGTTCGAGTCCGAACTGCGCGGGGTAGGGACCCTGACCAGCGTCGCATCAACCGCCTCCCTCGAGCGACCCGAACTGGTGATCCGCCCGGATCTCGCCCGGGCGGCGGAACAGGGTGTCGCCACCGCGGATATCGGCGATACCTTGCGGATCGCCACGGGCGGCGACTACGTCGAAGCCCTGTCGCGGCTCAATCTGGACAATCGCCAGATACCCATCCGGGTCAGGATCGCGGACACCGATCGCGCCGATCTGCAGGCGATCGGCAATCTGCGGATCAACGCCAGGGACGGCGCCGTCCCCCTCTCCGCCATCGCCAGTCTCGGTCTCGAGAACGGCCCGGCACAGATCGACCGCTATGATCGGCAGCGATACGTCACCGTGACGGCGGACCTGAACGGCATGGCGATCGGCGACGCCACGGCCGCGGCCATGGCCCTGCCGGCCATCCGGGACCTGCCGCCCTCCGTGAGACTGATCGAGACCGGCGACGCCGAGCTGGCTGCAGAGCTGTCTGCAGGCTTCCTCTTCGCCATGACCGCGGGCGTGCTCTGCATGGTCTGTGTGCTGGTCCTGCTGTTCCAGGATGTCCTCCAGCCGATCACCATCCTATCCGCCCTGCCGCTGGCCCTCGCCGGCGTCTTCGTCGCCCTTCTGGTCACCGGGTCCGAACTGAACCTCCCGGTGATGATCGGCATCGTCCTCTTGATGGGCGTGGTCGCCAAGAACTCGATCCTGCTTGTCGACCACGCTGCAACCGCGATCCGGCGCGACGGGATGGGCGTGGTGGACGCTCTTGTGGACTCGTGTCGCGTCCGCGCTCGCCCGATCATCATGACCAGTCTGGCCATGATCGCCGGCATGGTTCCGATCGCCTTGGGGCTGGGAGCCGACGCCAGCTTCCGTCAGCCGATGGCGATCGGCATCATCGGCGGCCTCGTGACCTCCACCCTGCTGAGCCTGGTGTTCGTCCCTGTCAGCTTCAGCCTGATGGCCGGGTTCGAGCGACGCCTGCGCACGCTCGTTCAAAAACTTCGCGGGAGGGTGCCCAACGGCATCGTTCGCGAGCAGGGGGCCCGCCTGTGACCGTCGTGATCGATATGGCCGCCACGCGCCGGCCCGCCCTGGACGAGGTCCAGAGCGGCCGTCTCGGTCGCGGCTTCTCTGGGACAGCTGGTATGTCGCCGGCGTCAGCGATGACCTCGCCGCCGGGAAATTCACATCCCGGCGGATCCTTGGCCGCCCGATCCTGCTGGGTCGTCGCACGACGGGCGAGGTGCCGCCCGCACCGGTCGTTCCGCTGTCGGCCGGGCGCATCCGGCGTGTTGTCGAAGGGCGGGTGATCGAGTGTCCTAATCACGGCTCTAGGTGTCTGTTTCATCGTCGGAAGTCCGAGATTTTGGTACCGTCATTCTAGGTTCGAGTTTTAGTTCCCCAGCCATCCGCCCTCACTGCATTTGAGCGCCCTGGCGCCTCCTGGAGCGATCTGGCGAGGCTTTACGACGCTGGGCGAGTGAAGAAATCACTCGGACGCGGGCCGGGCCCTCAGAACCAGCGGCAGAGAGGCCGTTCCCTGAACCAGGACGCCGGTCAGCGTCTGGGGATCGGGCGACAGGCGACCTTCGAAGCGGCCGCCGATGCGCGGCACGCTCAATCGCACCACGTCGGGCTCCGGGACCGACAGTTCCGCCGGAATGCCGAAACCGCCCTGGTCCGGGCTGTCGACCGTGGCTGTGCCGTCCGGTTGGATGTGAAAGACGATTCGGATTGACTGCCCGCCGAACGACAAGCGACCTTCCCAGGATCCTGTGAGGTCGGACTCGGCCAGCTGGGGTGCGGGACAGGCGGCGAAGACAGCGACGAGCGCGGTTGCGGTGGCGATCTGCATGAAGGACTCCAGTAATTCGCGCCGGGAGGACGCGGCCCGGAGCTAGACGGGCCCGGCGCCGGCCCGCGCGTCAAATGGCCGTCAAGAAGGACGCGCGCCCGGCCCCGGACGCGATTTCACGGCGATTTCACGCCCGGCGATACGGGCGATTCACGCCCGGCCTCCATGAGCCCGCCTCCCTTCGGACACGAGAGAGGCCGGCCCCGCCGGACAAGCCATGAGAGCCAAGAAAAGATTGCTGTGCGCTTCCGCCCTGTGCGGCAGCCTGTTCGCCATCAGCCAGCCCGCCTGGGCCGACTGCACCACCCAGGAGGACGCCGTACTGTGCAAGGGCGTCGTGACCGGCGGGTTGACCCTGCCCGCCGGAACCGGTGCGCTCACGAACCAGGGCACGATTCTGGGGACAGGGGACGTTCCGGCCGTCAGCGGCGACGCTGTCGAGATCACCAATACCGACCAGGGGATCATCGGCGATGCAGAAGCGCCGGGGATCGCCATTGCCGGCCATGACAACGTCATCGTCAACGCCGGCCGGATCTACGGCGACATCGTGGGCGGCGGCCAGTTGTGGAACAGCCTGTCGACCGATCAGATGCCGATCTCCGGGCCGGGCCGCATCGACGGCGACATCGTCTTCGGCGACGGCGACGACCTGGTGGCCAACGCCGGCCTCATCAACGGCGACATCTCGCTGGGCCTCGGCTTCGACACGCTGATCAACCACTCGGCGGGCGTCATTAACGGCACGATCGACCTGGGCTCCGCCGAGGACGGCGAAGGCCAGCCGCCGGCCGGTGAAGGGCGTCCCGCCAACACCCTGTCCAACGGCGGCGTCATCAACGGCGACATCCTCGGCGGCGAGGGGAACGACGAGATCGACAACTGGGGCGCCATCAACGGCGACATCGATCTGCGGGGCGGCGACGACCTGCTGGTCGTCTCCGGCTCGATCGACGGCAATGTCCTCCTGGGCGGCGGCGATGACCTGGTGATCATCCATGACCGTCCGTTCCTCGGCGATGAGCGCCGGGTCGACGCAGAAGGCGGCAACGAGGACCACCTGGTCTTCAGCGGCGACAACGGTACGTGGAAGGCCGGACAGTTTGGCAATTTCGAGCGCCTGACCAAGACCGGCGGCGGCCGGGCGGTGCTCACGGACACCTGGTGGGGCTTCGCCGAGGTCGAGGTCTGGGACGGGATCCTCGAGACGGCGGCCGGTCCCGATGACGGTCTTGGCGGTACTTTGACGGCCTCGGGCCCCGGCATCTACCTGCTGAACGGCGTCCACTACGGCGACATCTGGCTGAAGGAAGGCGGGGTCCTCGCCGGCAACGGCCGCAACGATCCCATGGGGCTCGGCGAGGTGCACGTCTACAACGAGTCCGGCGTGGTCTCGCCGGGCGAGGACGGCATCGGCACGCTGACGTTCAGCAACGACTATCACCAGGGCGCCCTCGGTCGCCTTGATATCGAGCTCGGGGCGCCGGGTGTGTCCGACCTGCTGATCGTCGGTGGGACGGCGTATCTGGACGGCGCAGTGCGCTTCATCCCGCTCGATCTGGCCGACACCGGCCCGTACGTCTTCATGCACTACAACGCCGTCACCGGTCAGTTCGCCGCCATCGAGGGCGCAGCGGGCGCGCCGGGCCTGTTCTACACCTACGACGTGGACTACCGGGCCAATCAGGCCGTGGTGAACGTGGTCAGGACCGGGACGTCGGAGGATCCGGACGAGCCCGAGCCGACCGCCTGCACGCCCTCGCCGGCTCCGTCAGGGGCGACGGTGGTCTGCGTGCCGCCCGTGGCCGAGCCCCAGGAGTTCACCACCCACGATCTCGACATCCGCGTGAACGGCGTCCTGTCGCTGGCCGAGGGGTCGCACGTCATCCGCACCACTGGCAGCGACAATCTGCTGACCGTCGCGGCGGATGGCGGCCTGATCAACACCGGCGCAGGCGCCGCCCTGTTGATGGACGGCGAGGCCGCCCGACTGATCAACCATGGCCAGATTCGATCGGAGGCCGCAGGACGGCAGCGGCACATCCGGCTCAACGCCGAGACCGGCAAGACCAGCGTGCTCGAGAACCGCGCGGGCGGCGTCATCGGCCTTCAAGGCGATACGGATGCGATCGCCGTCGAAGGCGGCCTAGGCGCCCTCAACGTCGTCAACGACGGCCGCATCCATGGCGACATCGTCGCCGGCGGCGAGCGTCTGCATCTGACCAATGGCCGGGTCGGCGACAACGGCGATCTGATGGGCGACCATCTGATCCAGGGCGACATCCTCGGGTCGGCCGCCGCCGACGAGATCCTCAACCGGGGCCGGATCGAGGGCGACCTGCGCACCTATGCGGGCGCGGACCTGATCAGCAACCTGGGCGGGGAAATCACCGGCGCGATCGACATGGGCGCCGGCGACGACAGGCTCGTCGCCGACGGCCTGAACATCGGCGATATCGCCATGGGCGAGGGCGCCGACCTGCTCGAACTGCGAGGCCGCATCGACGGCGACGTGGCCATGGGCGCGGGCGACGACCGGGTCTGGATCGACAGGCTGCGCCAGCCGGGCGACCCGGCCGCTTTCGACGCCGACCATGTGATGGACGGCGGCGAGGGAGTCGACGCCCTGGTCTTCCACAACGACAACGGCGTCTGGGACGCCGGCCAGTTCGCCAACTTCGAAACCCTTCGCAAGGAGGGTGCCGGCACCACCACCCTGACCGGCGTCTGGGATCACTTCGGTCCCGAGAGCCAGGCCGAGATCGCGGGCGGCGCCCTGCGTCTGGCGGACGACACCGAGATGCATCTGGCGGCGGTGGTCTCCAACGGCGGCCACTATCAGCTGGACGGCGTCCAGCTGGCAG
>JADGMZ010000073.1 GCA_015234495.1 Brevundimonas sp.
TGATCGGCATCAACACGGCCATCTTCTCACGCTCGGGCTCCTCGTCCGGCGTCGGCTTCGCGGTCCCGGCCTCGATGGTGAAGCGGGTCGTCGACTCCGCCGTCGGCGGGGCCACCGCCGTGGTCCGGCCGTGGCTGGGCGTGAAGGGCGAGACGGTCACCGGCGACATCGCCCGCGGCCTCGGGCTCGAGCGGCCCCAGGGGCTGGTGGTCACCGAGGTCTGGCGCGGCGGCCCCGCCGACCGGGCCGGCGTGCGCGAAGGCGACATCATCACGGCTGTCGACGGCGCCGAGATCAATGACCAGAGCGGGCTGAACTTCAGGGTCGGCACGCGCGAGCCGAACGCGAACGTGGAGGTGACGGTGCTGCGCGACGGCCGCCCGACCGCGCTGCAGGCCCGCGTGCAGCGCCTGCCGGGGGACGCCGACGTCGACAAGGCGCAGCTGGTCCGCAACGGCGTGCTCAGCGGCGCCCAGGTGCTGGCGCTGAACCCGGCGCTGGCCGACAGCCTGGGCGGCGATCCTTTCGCGACAGGCGTGATCGTCGGCGGCGTACAGCGCGGCAGCTACGCCAGCCGCATCCGGCTGCAGGGCGGCGACATCATCGTGGCGGTCAACGGCCGGGCCGTGACCTCTGTGGATCAGGTCATGAACCTGCCCCGGGGATCCGAAGTGGCCATCGAGCGGCGCGGCCGACGCATCTCCGGCGTGATCGGCTAGCCTGCCCGCTTCGGCCCCGTCAGCGACCAGACATGGCCGAAGGGATCGCGGAGCTTGGCGTTGCGGCCGTAGACTTCATCCGCCGCCGGGCGGATCGCGACGGCGCCCTCAGCCTCGGCCCGCAACAGCCAGGCGTCGACGTCGTCCACCGCCAGGGCGACCGTCACCGTCGTGCCGCCCAGGGTGTCCGGCGCGAGGGTTCCCACCCGATCGATCATCTCGGGGAACTCGTCCGACAGATAGACGGCGCCGCCGTTGCCCAGCCCGATCGTGGCGTGCCCCAGCCGTCCGTCCTCCATGTCGTAGCGCTCGATGATCCGGCCGGCGAAGGCCCTGACGTACCAGTCGAGCGCCCGCGCGCCGTTCCGCACCATCAGATAGGGGACGACCGGCGGATCGGGCGGGGCCTGGGTCATGACATCAGTTCCGGATCGGGCTTCCGATCGACCAGCTGTGGCCGAAGGGATCCTTCAGCTGGCCGTAGCGGTCGCCCCAGAACTGGTCGGCCATGGGCACGGTCGGGATCGCGCCGGCCAGCAGGGCGCGGGTCCACCATTCGTCGGCGTCGTCGACCTGCAGGTGCAGCGTTACGCCCTTCGGCGCGATATCCTGTTCGCCGCCGTACTCGGGAAACTCGTCATGCAGCATGACGCTTGAACCATTGATGCGCAGGTGGGCGTGCATCAGCCGCTCGCCGTCCTCGCCGGTCTTCTGGTCCAGCACCTCGGCCCCGAAGGCGCGGGAATAGAATTCCAGCGCCGCCTGGCCGCCCCGCGACGGGATGACCAGATGCGGAGTCACCCCGCTGGTCGGTCCCTGAACGGTCTTGTCTTCAGCCATGCCCGGCCTCCCTGCGCGCGATGCGATACTAACGCGTGAAAACCGCGCCGGTAACGCCTATCTCTGCGCCCTCCATGACCGACCTGTTCGAAGCCTCCGGCATCCATCCCCCCGACGCCCCGCTGGCCGACCGGCTGCGTCCGCGCACCCTCGACGATGTGGTCGGCCAGGATCACCTGCTCGGCGAGGGCGGGCCGATCCGGCACATGGTCGAGGCCGGGCGCCTCGGCTCGATGATCCTGTGGGGGCCGCCGGGCACTGGCAAGACCACCATCGCCCGCCTGCTGGCCCAGGCGGCGGGGTACCAGTTCCAGCAGATCAGCGCCGTCTTCTCGGGCGTCGCGGACCTCAAGAAGGCCTTCGAGGCGGCCCGCATGCGCCGCGCGGCCGGGCAGAGCACCCTGTTGTTCGTCGACGAAATCCACCGCTTCAACCGCGCCCAGCAGGACGGCTTTCTGCCGTTCGTGGAGGAGGGGATCGTCACCCTCGTCGGGGCCACGACGGAGAACCCATCGTTCGAGCTGAACGGGGCCCTGCTGTCGCGGTCGCAGGTCTATGTGCTGAAGCGGCTCGACGATGCGGCGCTCGATCAACTGTTGATTCGGGCCGAGGCGCAGGAGGGCAAGGCCCTGCCGCTGACGCCCGAAGCGCGTCAGGCGCTGCTCGCCCTCGCCGACGGCGACGGCCGCTATCTGCTGACCATGTCCGAGGTGCTGTTCGGTCTCGAGACGGCGGAGCCGCTGGACGTCCAGGCCCTCGCCGGCATCCTGCAGAAGCGCGCGCCCGCTTACGACAAAAGCCGAGAAGAGCACTACAACCTCATATCTGCGCTGCATAAATCGGTTCGCGGTTCCGACCCGGACGCCGCCCTCTACTGGCTGGCCCGGATGCTGAACGGCGGCGAGGATCCGCTGTACCTGGCCCGCCGCATCGTGCGCATGGCGGTCGAGGACATCGGCGAGGCCGACCCCCTGTCCATCCTCGTCGCCAATGCGGCCAAGGATACGTACGACTTCCTCGGCAGTCCCGAGGGCGAGCTGGCGCTGGCCCAGGCGGTGGTCCATCTGGCCACCGCGCCCAAGTCGGTCGGCGTCTACGAAGCCTTCAAGGCGGCGAAGCGGGCGGCGGCCGAGACGGGCTCGCTCATGCCGCCCGCTCACATCCGCAACGCCCCGACGAAGCTGATGAAGTCGCTCGGCTACGGCAAGGGCTACCAGTACGACCCCGACACGCCGGAGGGCTTCTCCGGCGCGAACTTCTTCCCCGACGATATGGAGCGCCGCGTGTTCTACCAGCCGAAAGGCGAGGGCCACGAGGCGAAGATCAGGGAGCGGCTCGATCGCTGGGCCGCCCTGCGGGCGAAGATGCAGGCGGGCGACGCGGCCGACTGAGCGTTGCCGTAAGGGCAAATCAGGCGCATCGTCCCGTCCTCGGAATATCCTTGGGAGGGGACGATGACCGAAATGACCTCGATGACGACCCGCACGCCCTGGCACCTGTGGCTGGTGGGCGTTGTGGCCGCGCTGTGGAACGGCTTCGGCTGTGTCGACTACACCATGACCCAGACCAACCGCGACGAGTGGTTCGCGCAGATGGGGATGACGCCGGATCAGCTGGCCTATTTCGAGGCCATGCCGGCCTGGACCCACGGGGCCTGGGCGATCGGCGTCTGGGGCGGGCTGATCGGCGCCATCCTGCTGCTGCTGCGCCGCAAGTGGGCGCTGCACGCCTTCGTCCTGTCCTTCCTCGGCTGGCTGGCCGGGGCCGTCTACGCCTTCGGCATGTCCGACGGCATGGAGGCCATGGGCTCGATGTGGCCGATGCAGATCGTCATCGGCGCCGCCTGCCTGTTCTTCATCTGGTACGCCTGGACGCTGTCGAACAAGCGCGTGCTGCGCTGACGGGCTGACGGGGGAGGGCGGTTCGCGTATGCACGCGCGGTGACCGCCCGCGCCCCCGTTTCCCTGTCCGACGAAGAGATCGCCGCCGTCCGCTCGTGGGTGGTGCACGAGGATGCGCACCTCCTCGTCCTCAACAAGCCCGCCGGCCTCAGCAGCCAGGGCGGCCGCATCAAGGCGCACACCCTCGACGACCTGCTGTGGGCCTTCATGCGCTCCAACGGCAAGCGGCCGGAGCTGGTGCACCGGCTGGACCGCGACACCTCCGGCGTCATCCTCGCGGCGAAGACCAAGCCCGCGGCCGGCTTCCTCGGCAAGGCGCTGCAGATGCGGCGGTTCCGCAAGACCTATCTGGCCCTCGTCGCCGCGGCGCCCGAGCCGCGCGCGGGGAGTATCGACGCGCCGCTGGTGCGGCAGGAGATCGGCCGCGAGAGCTATATGCGCGTCTGCGCCTTCGACGCGCCCGGCGCGCAGGGCTCACAGAGCCGCTACCGCACTCTGTCGGCGTCGGAGGACGGCGCCTTGGTCGAGCTCGAGCCCCTGACCGGGCGGATGCACCAGCTTCGTGTCCACATGGCTCATGTGGGCCGGCCGCTCGTCGGCGACCCCCGCTATGGCGGCGCCCTGACCTTCGCCGGCCGCGCCGCCCCGCGCCTGATGCTCCACGCTGCGAAACTGACCTTCCCCCATCCCGAAGGCGGCGAGCGCACGGTCGAGGCGCCGCTCCCCGCCGATTTCGAGGCGCTCAGGCAAGCGGCGGAACTGTAGGAACATTCCCCGCCGCCCGGCGCTATTTCAGCAGTCCGTCCGGAGCTCCGCCATGAACCGCCTGACCCTGCCCGTGATCGCCGCCGCCGGCCTGGCGCTGTCGGCCTGCGCCAGCCTCGCCCCCTATGGCCCGCAGATGGGCGACGGCGGGCAGGGCTATGTCGAACAGCGGATCGAATCCAACCGCTACCGCGTCACCTACAACGGCGTCGGCAATCCGGGACCGGTCGCCGACTTCGCCCTGTTGCGCGCCGCCGAACTGACCCTGGCCCAGGGCTATGACTGGTTCGAGGTGACCCAGCGCTGGACCGACGGCCGCCTCGACAGCGCCGGCGGCCTGCGCCCCAGTGTCTCCATCGGCGCCGGCTCCAGCCGTTACGGCGGGCGCTACGGCAGCTATCGCAGCTCGGGCGTGGGGGTCGGGGTCGGCCTCAACTTCAGCGGCCCGTCGCCAACCTCGACCACGCTGGAGGTGGTGATGGGGAATGGCGAGACGCCGGGCCGCCCGACGGCGTATGACGCGAGCGGGGTGAGGGACAGCCTGGGGTTGCGGGCCGGAGGGTAGTGGCCAGTGGCTAGTGGCTAGTGGTTGGCCACCCTCCGTGCAGTGGCGCGAGGTGTGCCGCCCTTCCGCCAACGGAGAGGCCGCAATCACTAGCCACTAGCCACTAGCCACTTAAGGCGCAGCCGCGCCTACCGTCCCCCCCGCGTCAGCGCCCGGTACTCGACCAGCCGCTCCTTGTCGCGCCGGACCTGGTCGGCGACGGCGTTGTCGACGTCCAGCGAGGCGTAGCGGACCCAGTTCTCGATGCCGAGCTTGTCCTGCACCGCCGAGGTCGGCGTCTGCCAGCGGAAGTAGGACAGCAGGCCGACCACCGCCGACAGGACCACCGCCAGGGCCTGCAGGCCGCGGAAGGCGACCTCGTGCCCGGCCGGGGGCGACTGAACGGCGATGACCGCTGCGCCCGCGATGAACACCAGCGGCGTCAGGATGGGCCAGCCAGCGCATCCAGTAGCGCTCGCGCCGCACCCGCCACAGCTCCATCTGGACGTATTTCTCGAGGTATTCCATGCGCGCGCCCAGCCACATGGTCAGCCGGGTCAGATACATGGCCCGCTGCCCCCAGGCCTTGCCGTCCTGCTGGTAGCGGGTCTCGGCCTGGTCGGCCATGGCCCGGCCCGAGGTGAACAGGTTCTGCAGCTCGCGCGTCCGCTGCACGATCTCGCGCGACAGCTGGTAGGAATCGTTCTCCAGCCGGAAGCGGTACTGGATGAACAGGATCTGCTGAATGCCCCAGTACAGGCCGAGGGCGACCAGCATGGCGCCGCCGGCGATGGCTGCTCCGGCCGTGTCCGTCCCTGTCCATTGGCTGAACCAGGTCGGCCCCAGCACGGCCAGGACGCCGAAGCCCGCCATGGCGAGGATCTGGTTCATCCGCTTGACCAGCACATGCACCCGCAGGGCGTCGAACACGCCGCGGCCGTAGGCGTAGACGTCGGCGCGCAGGTCCGAATCGACCGGGAAGCGCTCCTCGATCTGGCGGGCGAACAGGACGTGGAAGCGGTCCGGCTTCCCCTCCGTCTCCCAGAACGGGAAGATGTCCAGCGGCTGGTTGAAATACTCGTCGATGTGGGCCGAGACGCGATCGATCGCCTCCGGGTCTTCGGAGAAATACTCGCTGTCCTGGATCGGGTTCAGGATGCCCTCGGGATTGCGCAGCGGGCCGGTGCGGCGCGGCGGCGTGGCCGAGGGGATGGCGCGCTCCTGCAGGTCGGCGGCGCCCGCGGGCGGCGGGTTGGCGGGTGCGTCGAGGCCTCCGCGCAGCCGCGCGTCGAAGCCCTGTCCGCCGTGGCCGCCATCGGCGGGGGCGGTCAACCCGCCGGGGCTGTGATCGTCGTGCGACATGGCCCTTCGGCGGTCCTTCGTTCGTTGGC
>JADGMZ010000074.1 GCA_015234495.1 Brevundimonas sp.
GACGCCGCCCCACACCGCCATGGCGCCGAGGATGACCAGGCCGAAGCCGGCCAGCCGCTGATTGCGGCCGACCGCGCGCAGTTCGGCGCGGTACCGCGCCACCGCCTGTTCGTCGGAGAGGTCCGGACGGGTCATGCGGGAACCGGCTTGCTGTTGGGCAGCGACTTGATCGGCCTGGCGGCCGAGCCGTCATAGAGCGCGGGATCGGTCAGGGTCAGGGCCCCGCCCTCCGGCGCCGAGTTGACGCGGTCGACGCGCGGTCCCGGTTTCGGCTTCCTGCCCGCGGCGAAGTCGTCGATGATCTGGCCCAGGCTCTCGGGCGTCAGGTCCTCGAAATAGTGGTCGTTGATCTGGGCCATCGGCGCATTGGCGCAGGCGCCCAGGCACTCGACCTCCTGCCAGGTGAAGCGGCCGTCGGCGCTGAGCACGTCCTTGGGTCCGATCCGGTCCCGGCACACCTTCATCAGGTCATTGGCCCCGCGCAGCATGCACGGCGTCGTGCCGCACACCTGGATAAGCGCCGTGGTTCCAACGGGTTCGAGCTGGAACATGGTGTAGAAGGTGGCCACCTCCAGCACCCGGATGAAGGGCATGCCGAGGAGTTCGCCGATGGTGCGGATGGCGGGCTCGGAGACCCAGCCCTCCTGCTTCTGGACCAGCCACAGGATCGGGATCACCGCCGAAGCGCGGCGCTGTTCCGGATATTTGCTGATCCACCAGTCGGCCTTGGCCTTCGTCGCCTTGGAGAAGGCGAACGAGGCGGGCTGTTCCTTGGCGAGACGACGAACGCTCATCAGACTTCCATTTCCGAGGCGACGACGCCGTCGCCCAGCATTTTCTTGCGAACCGTAAGGACCTTGTGCTGGCCCTGACGCCGGACGAGGAAGCAGTGGGTCTGCCAACCCGAACTGTCGGTGGCGACCGAAAAATCGGCCACCTCCCAACCCTGCCGGACCAGATCGCTGAGCGGCTTGTCGGTCACCGGTCCACCTCGCCGAAGACGATGTCCAGCGAACCGAGAATGGCCGAGACGTCAGCCAGCATGTGGCCACGGTTCATCCAGTCCATGGCCTGCAGGTGCTTGAACCCGGGGGCGGCGATCTTCACCCGGTACGGCTTGTTGGTGCCGTCCGAGACCAGATAGACGCCGAACTCGCCCTTGGGGGCCTCGACGGCGGCGTAGACCTCGCCCTCGGGAGTGCGGAAGCCCTCGGTGAACAGCTTGAAGTGATGGATCATGGCTTCCATCGAGCGCTTCATCTCGCCCCGGCGCGGCGGAGTGATCTTGTTATCCTCGGCCAGCACGGGCTCGCCGGGGCAGTTGCGCAGCTTGTGGATGCACTGCTCCATGATCCGCACCGACTGCTTCATCTCCTCGATGCGCACCAGGTAGCGGTCCCAGCAGTCGCCGTTCTTGCCCACGGCGATGTCGAACTCGAGGTCGGCGTAGCACTCGTACGGCTGCGACTTGCGCAGGTCCCATGCAATGTCCGAGCCGCGCAGCATCACGCCCGTGAAGCCCCAGTCGAGCGCCTGCTGCTTCGAGACCACGCCGATGTCGACGTTGCGCTGCTTGAAGATTCGGTTCTCGGTGATCAGCGACTCGATATCCTTCAGCGCCGCCGGGAACTCCAGGCACCAGCGGCCGATGTCGTCGATCAGGTCCGGAGACAGGTCCTGGTGGACGCCGCCAGGGCGGAAGTAGTTGGCGTGCAGGCGAGCGCCCGAGGCGCGCTCGTAGAACACCATCAGCTTCTCGCGCTCCTCGAAACCCCACAGCGGCGGGGTCAGGGCGCCCACGTCCATGGCCTGGGTGGTCACGTTCAGCAGGTGCGACAGGATGCGGCCGATTTCCGAGTACAGCACCCGGATCAGCTGGCCCCGATAGGGCACGTCCACCCCCAGCAGCCGCTCGATGGCCAGGCAGAAGGCGTGTTCCTGGTTCATCGGCGCGACGTAGTCGAGGCGATCCAGATAAGGCACGTTCTGCAAATAGGTGCGCGCCTCCATCAGCTTCTCGGTGCCGCGGTGAAGCAGGCCGATATGCTGATCCACCCGCTCGACCACTTCGCCGTCCAGCTCCAGCACCAGACGCAGCACGCCGTGCGCGGCCGGGTGCTGCGGGCCGAAGTTGATGGTGAACTTGCGGTCGTCCATCGCCCGCGCGTGTTCGGTCAGGCCCTCGTCGCCAAAGACGTCGCCCGAGACGCCCAGGGGGGCGGGGGTGTGGGAACCCTCAGCCATCAGCCGTTCCCCTTCTCGTCGCCCGGCAGGACATAGTCGGCGCCTTCCCACGGCGACATGAAGTCGAAGCGCCGGAACTCCTGGGTCAGCTTGACGGGTTCGTAGACCACCCGCTTCTGCTCGTCGTCGTAACGGACCTCGACATAGCCCGTCATCGGGAAGTCCTTGCGCAGCGGGTGGCCCTGGAAGCCGTAGTCGGTCAGCAGCCGGCGCAGGTCCGGGTGGCCCGAGAACAGCATGCCGTACATGTCGAACGCCTCGCGCTCGAACCAGTCGGCGTTGGGGTAGACCTCGATGACGCTGGGGACAGGCCTGTGCTCGTCCGTCGCCACCTTGACGCGGAGGCGCGCGTTCCGGGTCAGGGACAGCAGGTGGTAGACCACCTCGAAACGCTCTTCGCGGTCGGGGAAATCCACCCCGCACAGGTCGACCAGCTGCTGGAAGCCGAAGCGGTCGCGCAGCGCGGCCAGCACCTCGACGATGCGGTCGCGCTCGGCCACCAGCGTCAGTTCGCCGTAGGCCACCTGGGCCTGGACGCCGAGGGCGCCGACCATCTCGGCCCCCAGCGGCGTCAGCGCCGATTCCATCTCTTCAATGCGGGCGACGGCGTTCATCGGTCGATGGTCCCCGTGCGGCGGATCTTCTTCTGCAGTTGCAGCAGCCCGTACAGCAGGGCCTCAGCCGTCGGCGGGCACCCCGGCACATAGGCGTCCACCGGGACCACCCGGTCGCAACCCCGAACGACGCTATAACTGTAGTGGTAGTACCCGCCGCCATTGGCGCACGAGCCCATGGACAGGACGTACCGGGGGTCCGGCATCTGGTCGTAGACCTTGCGCAGGGCCGGAGCCATCTTGTTGGTCAGGGTCCCGGCCACGATCATCAGGTCCGACTGGCGCGGACTGGCGCGCGGGGCCATGCCGAAACGCTCCATGTCGTAGCGAGGCATCGAGGCCTGCATCATCTCCACGGCGCAGCAGGCCAGGCCGAAGGTCATCCACATCAGCGAGCCGGTGCGGGCCCAGTTGATGACGTCGTCCAGCGAGGTGGTGATGAAGCCGCGCTCGCCCAGCTCGGCGTTGACGGCCTCGAAGAACTTGTCGTGCACCGCCGGGTCGTAGCCCTGCACCAGGGTGCGTCCGGCCTGGCCGAAGGCGACCGGCGACGAAGGCGCGCCCGACGGCGACGCGCCCTGGTTGCCCGCTCCGATCAGCGGCAGGGTGTTGTCGGTGGTCACTCCCATTCGAGGGCGCCCTTCTTCCATTCGTAGATGAAGCCGATGGTCAGAACGCCGAGGAAGATCATCATCGACCAGAAGGCGAACACCATGCCGGCGCGCGACAGGTCGAACATCGACACCGCCCACGGGAACAGGAAGGCCACTTCCAGGTCGAAGATGATGAACAGGATCGAGACCAGGTAGAAGCGCACGTCGAATTTCATGCGCGCGTCGTCGAAGGCGTTGAAGCCGCACTCGTAGGCCGACAGCTTCTCGGAGTCCGGGTTCTTGGGCGCCAGCACCCAGGCGGCCAGCATGAAGCCGAGCCCGAGCGCCGTCGCGATCCCGAGAAAGACCACGATCGGCAGGTATTCGAGAAGAAATGCATTCATCCGGAAGAACCTCGTCCGCCGTGAGAGGGAGGGCGGAATCGGCGCTTTCTAGCCTCGTAACCGCGCCCGTTCAAACCCATGCGGCGAAAGGTTTTTCTTGCGAGCGATTCGCAGCTTTACCGGGGCGTGTCGCGGCCCGGCGGGACCCGCTCGGGGCCGAAGAAAAACTGCCGCCCGGCGCGTCATCCTCGCTTGACAGTTCGCGGCGCCCCCGCCTAAACGACGCCCCTCGCCGCGACGCACTGCTTCGCGGCCGGGAAACGCGGGTGTAGCTCAGTTGGTTAGAGTGCCGGCCTGTCACGCCGGAGGTCGCGGGTTCGAGCCCCGTCACTCGCGCCATTCCCTCTGATTTCGCAGTCAGGGAATGGCGCTTTCCGCTCCGCGAGCGGGCCCTTCACTTTAAGGTGTATATCTCAGCCCCGTCCGGCGACCAGCACATTGCTGACCCGGCGGCCCAGGGGATCGCGTGACTGCCAGGTCTCGCCGATGCTGGCGTCGATCAGTTCGGTGCAGAAGCGCGGAATCAGCATGTTCGGCCGGATGTGGGTCAGGCAGACGCGCTCGCCGCGCACCGACCACCGCGCCGTCAGACGCCGCCCGTCCGAGAACTGGGCCGTATAGGTGCCGTCCGGGTTGAACCAGTGCTTGACCCATCCGCCGTCGGCGTAACGCGACACCACGGTGTTTCCGAAGGCGTCGTTGATTTCGGCCCCGGCCGGCGCGGCCAGCAGACAAACGGCCGAAACGGTCGCGACGGCGAGCGTGCGAAGCATCTGGAACCCCTGATCAACCCTCTCCCGTCGTCAACTATTAACAAAGGTTTAGGTTCTGCCAAGCCCCCGGAGACGACGCTGTGAATAGTTGACTCTGGCGTGGGGGCTTCTATATGCGGCCCACGTTCGGGACAGGACTGGCGAATCCGCGCCGCCCGCTCGCCCAGAGACAGGGCGGTTCCGTACATCGCACGACGCCCCGATGCGCGGGTCGTCCTTTTTCCCAGTCCCAAGGACCCATGACCGAATTTTCCCAGCTGGGCCTCTCGCCCACGACCCTGCAGGCCGTCGCCGACACCGGCTACACCACCGCCACCCCGATCCAGGAACAGGCCATCCCCGTGGCGCTCGCCGGGCGCGACGTGCTCGGCATCGCCCAGACCGGCACCGGCAAGACCGCCGCCTTCACCCTGCCCCTCGTCGAACGGCTGTCCAGCGGCCGGGCCCGCGCCCGCATGCCGCGCGCCCTGGTGCTCGCCCCGACCCGCGAACTGGCCGACCAGGTGGCCGAGAGCTTCGGCAAGTACGCCAAGGGCACCAAGCTCACCTGGGTGCTGCTGATCGGCGGCGTCTCGATGGGCGACCAGGTGGCGGCCCTGAACAAGGGCGTCGACGTCCTGATCGCCACCCCCGGCCGGCTGCTCGACCTGTTCGAGCGCGGCAAGATGCTGCTCACCGGCGTCGAGGTGATGGTCGTCGACGAGGCCGACCGGATGCTGGACATGGGGTTCATCCCCGACATCGAGCGCATCTTCAAGCTGACCCCGCCGCGCCGCCAGACCCTGTTCTTCTCGGCCACCATGCCGCCCGAGATCACCCGCCTGACGACCCAGTTCCTCAAGGATCCGACCCGCATCGAGGCGTCGCGCCCGGCCATGACGGCCGAGACCATCACCCAGTATCTGGTGCGCATCCCGTCCAGCGAGCCGAAGACCAAGCGCGCCGCCCTGCGCGCCCTGGTCCGCCGTTCGGAGGTCAAGAACGGCATCGTCTTCTGCAATCGCAAGTCCGAGGTCGACGTCGTCGCCAAGTCGCTCAAGCAGCATGGCTTTGACGCGGCCCCGATCCACGGCGACCTCGACCAGTCGCTGCGCACCAAGACCCTGGCCGCCTTCCGCGCCGGCGAGCTGAAGCTGCTGGTCGCCTCCGACGTCGCCGCCCGCGGCCTCGACATCCCCGACGTCAGCCACGTCTTCAACTATGACGTCTCCCACCACGCCGACGACTATGTGCACCGCATCGGCCGCACCGGTCGCGCCGGTCGCAAGGGCGAGACCTATATGATCGTCACCCCGGCCGATGACCGGGCGCTCGACAAGGTGCTGAAGCTCATCAAGATGTCGCCCGAGGAGCTGACGCTGGACAGCGCCGAGCTGGGCGGCGGAACAAGCCGCCGGCCGGAGAAGACCGAGCGCCCCTCGCGCTCGCGCCGCCCCGCCGCCGTCGCCGAGACCGCCCCCGAG
>JADGMZ010000075.1 GCA_015234495.1 Brevundimonas sp.
GACCACGCGGCTGGCGCACATCCTGGCCACCGGCCGGGCGCGGCCGTGGGAGCTGCTGGCGGTCACCTTCACCAACAAGGCCGCGCGCGAGATGCGCGAGCGGATCACCCAGCTGATCGGGCCGTCGGCCGAGGGGCTGAGGTGGCTGGGCACCTTCCACTCGGTAGCGGCGCAGATCCTGCGGCGGCACGCCGAGCTGGTCGGGCTGAAGTCGACCTTCACCATTCTCGACACCGACGACCAGGAGCGGGTCTGCAAACAGCTGATCGAAGCCGCCAATCTCGACGTCAAACGGTGGACGCCCAAGTCGCTGAACGGGCTGATCGACCACTGGAAGAACCGCGGCTGGACGCCCGAGAAGCTGCCGTCGAGCGAGGACTTCGCCAACGGCAAGGGGCAGACCCTCTACGCCGCCTATCAGGCGCGGCTGGTCAGCCTGAACGCCTGCGACTTTGGCGACCTGCTGCTGCACAACATCACCATCCTGTCGAAACACGCGGATATCGCTGAGGAATATCGGCGACGGTTCCGCTACATTCTGGTTGATGAGTATCAGGATACGAACGTCGCCCAGTATCTGTGGCTGCGGCTGCTGACCTCGTCGACCGGCAACGTCTGCTGCGTCGGGGACGACGACCAGTCGATCTACGGCTGGCGCGGCGCCGAGGTGGACAACATCCTGCGCTTCGAGCGCGACTTCCCGGGCGCGAAGGTGATCCGGCTGGAGCGCAACTACCGTTCGACGCAGCATATTCTCGGGGCGGCGTCGGGCCTGATCGCGGCCAACCGCGACCGGCTGGGCAAGACGCTGTGGACCGAGGATCTGAGCGGCGACAAGGTCCGGGTGCGCGGGGTCTGGGACGGCGAGGCCGAGGCCCGGCTGATCGCCGACGAGATCGAGACGGCGCGGCGGGCCGGCATGGCCTACAAGGACATGGCCGTGCTGGTCAGGGCCTCGTTCCAGATGCGGGCCTTTGAAGAGCGATTCGTGCTGCTGGCGGTGCCCTATGTGGTCATCGGCGGGCCGCGCTTCTTCGAGCGGGCCGAGATCCGCGACGCGCACGCCTATCTGCGCCTGATCCTGTCCGAGGACGACGACCTGGCCTTCGAACGCATCGTCAATGTCCCGAAGCGCGGCATCGGCGACACCAGCGTGCAGAAGGTGCTGCAGATCGCCCGGCTGTCGGAGCGGTCGGCGATGGCGGCGGTGCGCGACCTGATCACCTCGGACGAGTTGCAGGCGCGGACGCGGACGGCCCTGTCCAACTTCGTGCGCGACATCGACCGCTGGCGGGCCCTGGCCCAGACCACGACGCACTGGGAGCTGACCGAGACGGTGCTGGAGGAGAGCGGCTACACCGACATGCAGAAGGCCGACCGGGCCACGGGGCAGACGCGGCTCGACAACCTGAAGGAGCTGACCCAGTCCATGCAGGCCTTCGAGAGCCTGCCGGCGTATCTGGAGCATGTGTCGCTGGTCATGGACCTCGACCGCGGCGGGGCCGAGGACGCGGTGCAGATCATGACCCTGCACGGGGCCAAGGGTCTGGAGTTCCCGCTGGTCTTCCTGCCCGGCTGGGAGGAAGGCGTCTTTCCCAGCCAGCGCAGCATCGACGAGAAGGGCGAAAAGGGCCTCGAGGAGGAACGCCGGCTGGCCTATGTCGGCGTCACCCGGGCCAAGCAGGATGCGCGGATTTCGTTCGCGGCCAACCGGCTGGTGTACGGCCGCTGGACCAGTCAATTGCCCAGCCGGTTCGTCGACGAACTGCCCATCGACCACGTCGAGGCGGAGAGCGACACGGGCTATTACGGCGTCTCCTCAGGCATGAAGGAGGCCAAGAGCCGCTGGGACGAGGTTCCCAGCTTCGGCAGCGGCTATTCCTCGCCGGGATGGAAGCGGGCGCAGTCGTTCACGGCGGCGCGGGCGCCGGCGGCGCGACCGGCGCGGCACACGCTGATCGAGGGGGACGGCCGGCTGGTGGCCACGGCCGATCCGAAGGCTGGCAGCGGCTGGTCGAAAGGCGAGCGGGTGTTCCACCAGAAGTTCGGCTACGGTCACGTCCGGGCCATCGAGGGCAACAAGCTGCTGGTGGCCTTTGACAAGGCGGGCGAGAAGAAGGTGATCGACACCTTCGTGGAGAAGACCTGATGCGGATGCTGGTTTTCGGGGCTGCGGCCGTCGCCTTGGCGGGCTGCGCTGATCCGACCTGGAGCGACGACGCGGTGACGCGGTTCGTGGAGCGGGCCGAGATGTGCGAACACTGGGCCGGCGAGGAGCCGTATGACGACGCGCGGCAGGCCGAGATCGACCGCAACCTGAACGACCTGCGCTGCACGACGATCCGGCGCGACGGCGAGGCGCTGAAGCTGAGCCGGAAGGACCGGCCGGAGGACCTGGGCCGGATCGACGCGGCGCTGGCGGGGTTCTGACGCTGCGACGGGTACCCGGCGGGGCGCATGACCAATGGTTGCAATCTCTGGCCCCCTCCCCGGCGCCGTGCGACACTAGCGGCCATGGCGCGCTTCACCCTCAAGCTCGATGACTACGCGCGGCGGAAGCTGACCGAGGCGGCTCGGGCGGCGGGGGTGACGCCCGGTCGCATGGCCGGGATGATGCTGGAAACGTGGGTGCGCGACGAAGTCGGGTCCGCCCCGGATCGCGCCCCAAGGGGGGTCGACGAGCCGGCTCGCGCCTGGACGGGTGCGACGGACGAAAGGTTCGGGCGCGATACGCCGACGGCGGAACCTGACGGGCCGGTCGTCGAATTGGCCGAGCCGATGGGCTCCCGGTTTGCTGGAATGGCTAGGGACGGCGGCCACCCGCAGGCGGTGCTGGCGGCCGAGGTCCTCGAGAGCCGGCTGTTCGATTACGACGACTTCGAATGGCCCGAGGGCGGCGATCCGCGCACGGCGGTCTCCGAACCGATCGTCGAGGCGGAGCTTCGGGACTGGGAGGACGTGCGCCCGGAACTGGAAGCCTATCTCGAGGAAAAGCTGAAAGCGCGTCAGTGAGGGTTCGCCTCACCCGCCAAGCGAATCTCGACATCCGTCGCCAGATTGACTGGCTGGCGGAACGATCCCCACGGTCCGCCGCCAAGGCCGCTCGCGCAATTTTCGACGCGGTGGGTCGAGTCGGTCGTCATCCGTTTTCCGGATGGTCCACCGACAGCGAGGAACGTGAAACGAAGGTGCGCTTTGGCCAGTCCATCGTCCATGTCTTCCACGGCGCCCAGGACCGTTCAGCCCCCTAACCCCGCCTTAACACCGACGGCGGGATTCTCCGCCGGTGCGCGAATCCCGTCCAGACACGGTGCTGATCGAGACCCCTCCCAGCCTGTGGGAGCGGGCGGTCTGCGTCGTCATCATCGCCATGCTGACGGGCGCCCTGATCGGTCCGGTGTTCGCGCCGCTGCAGGAAGAGACGCCCGTGCTGCGGCTGGTCTGGCTGCCGGCCTATGCGGCGATCTTCGGCCTGCTGCTCTACCGCATCGACCGGCTTTGGCGGGCATGGCCGGCGATGATCGCCATCGCCCTGCTGGTCGGCCTCGCCTTCGCTTCCCGCTACTGGTCGATCGACTTCCAGACGACCAGCCGGCGGGTCATCGCCCTGGCCATCAGCGGGGCCTTCGCCCTCTACCTCGGCGCCGTGTTCCGCGGGCCGCATCTGCCGCGCCTGCTGATGCACGCGGCGCTGATCCTGTCCGTCGGCAGCCTGGTGATGGTCTTCGTCTTCCCGTCGATCGGGGTGCACCAGTTCGACAACGCCGGCCTGTGGCGCGGGCTCTGGTACGAGAAGAACCAGATGGGGGCGGTGATGGTGATCGGGGCCACGGCCTCGGCGGCCTGTCTCGCCTCGCCCGACCCGCGGCGCCTGCTGCCGGTCATCGCCCTGGTGCTGTCGAGCGGCCTGGTGCTGGCCACCCAGTCGAAGACTTCGCTGCTGTGCCTGATGCTCGGACTGGGCGTGGTCGGCGGCTTGTGGACCCTGCGGCGCGGCGGACCGGCCTTCAGCGTGGTCGCCATCTGGGCGGCGGTGGTGTTGGCCGGGGCCGGATTGTGGCTGTGGGAGACCCATTCGGTGGACGTGCTGGAGGCGCTGGGCAAGGACCCGTCGCTGACCGGCCGCACCGACATCTGGGCGGCCCTGATGCGCAAGGTCGCCGACGAGCCGTGGACCGGCTACGGCTACGGCGCCTTCTGGGGCCGCGAGGGCGAGTCCGTGCCCGCCGACTGGGTGCGCAAGGAGACCCAGTGGCCGGTGCCCAACGCCCACAACGGCTGGATCGACCTGCTGGTGCAACTGGGCTGGCCGGGCGCGATCCTGGTCGGGACGCTGATGGCGGCGACCACCCTGGTCACCGTGCTGCGCTCGACCGGCCAGGGCGCGCGCGAAGGCTGGTGGGCGCTGGGCTTCCTGGCCGCCTTCTTCGTGCTGAGCCTGTCGGAGTCGATCCTGCTGGCCCACCAGGGCCTGCCATGGGTGCTGTTCATGGCGGTGATGACGCGGTCCATCCTGCCGTCTCCGGCCGCCTCGGCTGTTCCGCTTGTGGAGAAGCGCCGCCGGGCCTACCAGACCGGTCCCCGAATCGCAGCACAGTATGGCTATGGGTTCCAACGCCGCGCCTTCCCTGTTCGATGACATCCCCGAGCCGCAGGGCCCGGCGCCGACGCCTGCCCCGCCCGCAACGCCGGAGCCGGCGCTGAAGCCGCAGGCGGTCGCGGCGCGGCCGGAGCCTGCGCCCGCCGCCAACCTGGCCGATCACGCCGCGGCGGGCCCGCTGGCGGCCGCGACCGGCTACTCGGCCTCCTCGATCGAGGTGCTGGAGGGGCTGGAGCCGGTGCGGAAACGGCCCGGCATGTATATCGGCGGCACCGACGAACGGGCCCTGCACCACCTGTTCGCCGAGGTGCTCGACAACGCCATGGACGAGGCGGTCGCCAAGCACGCCAGGCTCATCACCGTCGATTTCGACGCCGAGGGCTATCTGTCCGTGCGCGACGACGGGCGCGGCATCCCGGTCGACCCCCACCCCAAGCACCCAGGCAAGTCGGCGCTGGAAGTCGTCATGACGGTGCTGCACTCGGGCGGGAAATTCTCCGGCAAGGCCTATGAGACTTCCGGCGGCCTGCGCGGCGTCGGCGTCTCGGTGGTCAACGCCCTGTCCGAGCGTCTGGACGTCACCGTCTGGCGCGACGGCCATGAGTGGCGGCAGTCGTTCAGCCGCGGACAGGTGCTGGGCCCGATCCAGCAGGTCGGTCCGTCGCGCAAGAAGGGCACCCTGATCCGCTTCCGGCCGGACGAGGAAATCTTCGGCGTCGGGGCGGCGTTCAAGCCCGCCCGCCTGTTCCGCATGGCCCGCTCCAAGGCCTATCTGTTCCGCGGCGTCGAAATCCGCTGGACCTGCGCACCGGAGCGGATCACCGACCACACGCCCGCCGAGGCGGTGTTCCACTTCCCCAACGGCCTGGCCGACGCCCTGGCCGAACGGGTCGGCGAGATCGAGACGGTCACCCCCACCTTCGCCGGACGGGTCGAACGCAAGGGCGAGGCCGGGGCGGTGGAATGGGCCGTGACCTGGTCGCCGATCGGGTTCGGCGAGGCCGACGGCTTCGTCCAGTCCTACTGCAACACGGTGGCCACCCCGGACGGAGGCACCCACGAAGCGGGTTTCCGCGCCGCGCTGGTCAAGGGGCTCAAGGCCTATGGCGAGCTGACCGGTGAAAAGCGGGCGAACCTGATCACCGCCGAGGACGTCATCGCCAACGCGGGGGCGCTGATCTCGGTGTTCATCCGCAATCCCGAGTTCCAGGGCCAGACCAAGGACCGGCTGTCCTCGCCGGAGGGGCAGCGGCTGGTCGAACAGCTGGTCCGCGATCCGCTGGACCACTGGCTGACCGAGAGCCCGAAGCAGGCCAACTCCCTGCTCGGCTTCGTCATCGAGCGGGCCGAGGACCGCCTGAAGCGGCGCAAGGACAAGGAGGTTCAGCGGGCCGCGGCGACGCGCAAGCTACGCCTTCCCGGCAAGCTGTCGGACTGCACCCGCCAGTCGGCCGAGGGCACGGAGCTGTTCAT
>JADGMZ010000076.1 GCA_015234495.1 Brevundimonas sp.
CGAGGGCCGTCCGGCAAGGCGGCGGGCGCGGCCTCAGTTCACCGTGGCCTTGCCGGACGGCCCTCGTTCCTTTAGGGAGCGCGCTCGCGCGCGCCGTCAGGGCTGCGCCCCAACCCATCCGAGACACCGATGAAGATCAACGGCAACACCATCAAGCCCGGCATGGTCCTGCAGGTTAACGGCGGCCTGTGGGTCGTCACCAAGGCCAGCCACGTCAAGCCGGGCAAGGGCGGCGCCTTCGCCAACGTCGAGGCCAAGAACCTCGAGACCGGCAACAAGCTGAACGAACGCTTCCGCTCGGAAGACAAGGTCGAGCGCGTCACGCTGGAGCAGAAGGACTACAGCTACCTGTACGACGGCGGTGATGCGCTGGTGTTCATGAACGACGAGAACTACGAGCAAATCGAACTGCAGAAGGACTGGGTCGGCGAGGAGCGGATCCCCTATCTGCAGGAGGGCATGAAGGTGGTCATCGAGAGCCACGAGGATCGCCCGATCGGCCTGTCGCTGCCGGAGCAGGTGACGCTGGAGGTTGTCGAGACCGAGCCGACGGTGAAGGGCCAGACCGCCTCGTCGTCCTACAAGCCGGCCATCGCCAACAACGGCGTCCGCATCATGATCCCGCCCTATATGGGCGTCGGCGAGAAGATCGTCGTGGACACCACGACGGGCGAATACGTCCGGCGGGCGGACTGACAGGATGGAGTGGCGAGTGGCGAGTGGCGAGTGGCGAGTTCGGGGGGCCGCGCTGGACCCTGAACGGGCCCCCTGCCGTCCGCTGTTCGCCACGCCGCGATCCTGCCTCGCTCGCCACTCGCCACTCGTCACACGTCACTAAGGTCCCCCATGGCCCTCGCCTCCGCCCTGCTGCAAGTGATGATGGATGCGGTCCGCAAGACCGCCCGGCCGATGCTGCGCGACTTCGGCGAGGTCGCCCAGCTGCAGGTGTCGCGCAAGGGACCGGGCGACTTCGTCACGGCGGCCGACATCAAGGCCGAGGACACCCTGTACGAACTGCTGATGAAGTCGCGGCCGGGCTACGGCTTCCTCGGCGAGGAGCGGGGGATGATCGAGGGGACGGACAAGTCCCACACCTGGATCGTCGATCCGATCGACGGCACCACCAATTTCATGCACGCCATGCCGCATTTCGCCATCACGGTGGGGCTGCAGCGGACCGCGCCGGACGGCCATTCCGAGATCGTCGCGGGCGTGACCTACAACCCGGTCATGAACGAGCTGTTCTGGGCCGAGAAGGGCAAGGGCTGCTATCTGAACGACCAGCGCATCCGCGTGGCGGGGCGCAAGGACCTGTCGGAGAGCCTGATCGCCACCGGCCTGCCGTTCATCGGCAAGACGGGCCACGCGCAGGCCATCAAGGACATCCACGCGGTGGGCCAGCGGGTGGCGGGCATCCGCCGTCTGGGCTCGGCGGCGCTGGACTTCGCCTGGGTCGCGGCGGGGCGGTACGACGCCTATTACGAGCGCAACCTGCAGCGGTGGGACGTGGCGGCGGGGATCCTGTTCGTCACCGAGGCGGGCGGCATCGTGACCACCATCGACCCGGACGGGGACCCGATGACGGGCGGCCAGATCCTGGCGGCGAACCCGGAGCTGCATCCGCAGCTGCGGAAGGTGCTGCGGGGGTAGCGCCTCACCTCCCCATGAGCGAAGGCGAATGGGGAGGACGGTCGACGCGCAGCGGCGACCCGGAGGGGGCGGCGCAGGCGTTGGCCAGCCGTCCGCCACTCACGGACCAGCGAGCCGCCCCCGCCTGATCGCTGCGCGATCTGTCCTCCCCATTCGCCTTCGCTCATGGGGAGGTGAACGGTCAGCCGCTGATCTGTCCGAAATCCGCCACCCGGCCCATGACCGCCCGCACCTGGCCGAGCAGTTTCAGGCGGTTGTCGCGTTCGGCGGGGACGTCCGAGTTCACCATCACGGCCGTGAAGAAGGCGTCGACCGGAGCGCGGAGGGCGGCGAGCGCCTTCATGGCGGCGGCGAAGTCCTCGGTCTTCAGGGCGGCGTCGACGGCGGTCGCGGCGGCGGCGGCGGCGGCGATGAGGGCGGTCTCCTCGGTCGGGGCGGCGGTCAGGGCGACGGGCTCGCCGGTCGGCAGCGGCCCCTTCTTCTCCTCGGCGCGGAGGATGTTGGAGGCGCGCTTGTAGCCGGCCAGCAGATTGGCCCCGTCGTCGGTGGCGAGGAAGGCGTCGAGCGCCTCGACCCGCCGGACGATGCGGACGAGGTCGTCGTCGCCAAGGGCGAAGACGGCGTCGACGAGATCGTGGCGCTTGCCCTGGTCGCGGAGAAGGACCTTCAGGCGGTCGGCGAAGAAGGCGACAACCTCGTAGCCGACCTCGATCTCGCTGATCATCTGACGGCCGCTATCGTTGTTGACGGCCTCTTTTGTCCACTCTGAAATCACGACCGCACGCTCCGGTCCCGCCCAGCGCATGGCGTATTCGCAGGCGTCTGTCAGGGGGACACGAAGACCATTCTCCAAGATCAGGCGGATCACTCCCAGCGCTGCCCGCCGCAGGGCGAACGGGTCCTTGGAGCCCGTCGGCTTCTCGTCGATGGCGAAGAAGCCGACGAGGGTGTCGAGCTTGTCGGCGAGGGCGACGGCGACCGTCAGGGGCGCAGTCGGGACGGCGTCCCCGGGGCCCTGCGGCTTGTAGTGGTCGCGGACGGCGTCGGCGACGGCGTCAGAGTGGCCGAAGGCGCGGGCGTAATAGCCGCCCATGACGCCCTGCAGTTCCGGGAACTCCCCGACCATGCCCGAGGTCAGGTCGGCCTTGGCGAGGCGGGCGGCCTGTTCGGCCTGATCCGGGTCGGCGCCGACCAGGGGGGCGATCTCGCGGGCGAGGGCGGCGATGCGGTCGACGCGTTCGGCCAGGGTGCCCAGTTTGGCGTGGAAGGTGACGCCCTTGAGCTTGTCGTTCCAGGCGTCGAAGCCGGTCTTGAGGTCCTCGTCCCAGAAGAAGCGGGCGTCGTTCAGGCGGGCGGAGAGGACGCGGCTGTTGCCTGCGGCGAGCGCCTGGCCGCCGTCGGAGGCCTCGACGTTGGCGACGACGACGAAGTGGGGGGCCAGCCGGTGGGTGGCCGGGTCGCGGACGGCGAAATATTTCTGGTGCACCTTCATCGACAGCTGCACCACCTCGGGCGGCAGGTCGAGGAACTGCGGATCCATGTCGCCGAGGATGGGGGTCGGCCATTCGGCCAGGCCGGCGACCTCGTCGAGCAGGCCATCGTCATCGACGAGGGCGAGGCCGCGGTCGGCGCAGACCTTCCGGGCCGCCTCGAGGATGCGCAGCTTGCGGTCGGCGACGTCGAGGAGGACGTGGTGCTCCTCCAGCTTGCGGCGGTAGTCGGCGAAGTCGCGGACCGCGAAGGGCTGGCCGGAGCCCATGAAGCGGTGGCCCTCGGTGACGTCGCCGCTGGCCACGCCGTCGATGTCGAACGGGACCACCTGGCCGTCGAACAGGGCGACGATGCGCTTGAGCGGGCGGACCCAGCGCAGGGCGCCCGAGCCCCAGTGCATCGACTTGGGCCAGGGGAAGTTGCGCACGATCTGGTCGACCATGGCGGGGACCAGGTCGGCGGTGGACTGGCCCTTCGAGCTGATGACGCCGAACAGGACGCCGTCGCGCTCGACCAGTTGGTCGCGGGTCAGGCCGGTTTTGCGCAGGAAGCCCTCCAGCGCCTGTTCGGGGGCGGTGGCGCGGGGCCCCTTGAGCTCCTCCTCGCGGTCGGGCGTGGCGGCGGGCAGGCCCTCGACGACGAGCGTCAGGCGGCGCGGGCCGGCGAATGTGGTCAGGGCGTCATAGGTCAGGCCGGCGGCCTTGAAGCGCTCGGCGGCCATGCGCTCGAGGTCGCGCGCGGCGCCGGACTGCATGCGGGCCGGGATTTCTTCGGAGAAGAGTTCGAGGAGGAGCTGGGGCATCAGGTTTCGTCGTCCCGGACCCACTGACCGCGGGCCCGCCAGAGAGCCCTTCCCCCTTGATGGTTCACATCGGGCGGAAGGTGATTATCGAATCCCTCCCCCGCGGCGGGGGAAGGTTGGGAAGGAGCAGGCTGTCGGCCGGGCAAGCCGGATGACGCCGGCGCCTCGCGCGCCATGTCCTGACGCGGCGCGGCTGCACCCCATCCCCCGACCCCTTCCCCATCGAGGGGAAGGGGAGGTTGCTGCGGGTTCACGCCTGCGCCCTTTCCTGTTCGACCCAGGCGACAGCGCAGGCCTTGCAGAGGTCGCGGATGCGGCCGATGTAGCTCTGGCGCTCCGCCACCGCGATGGCGCCGCGGGCGTCCATCAGATTGAACAGGTGCGAGGCTTTGAGGACCTGGTCGTAGGCGGGCAGAACCAGGGCCTGGCCCTGCGGGCCCTGCATGGCGAGCAGGCGGGCGGCCTCGGATTCCATGTCCTCGAAGCGGCGCTTCAGGCCATCGACGTCATAGCCGTGGAAATTCGCTTCCGACTGCTGGCGCTCGTTCTCGAGGAAGACCTCGCCATAGGTCAGGCCGGCCTTGTTGAACTTCAGGTCGTAGAAGTTGTCGACGCCCTGGACGTACATGGCCAGGCGCTCCAGGCCGTAGGTCAGCTCGCCCGAGACGACGTCGACCTCGATGCCGCCGACGCCCTGGAAGTAGGTGAACTGGGTCACCTCCATGCCGTCGCACCAGACCTCCCAGCCGAGGCCCCAGGCGCCGACGGTGGGGTTCTCCCAGTCGTCCTCGACGAAGCGGATGTCGTGCAGCTTGGGATCGATGCCGATCGCCGCCAGCGAGCCGAGGTAGAGCTCCTGCAGGTTGTCGGGGTTCGGCTTCAGGATGACCTGGAATTGGTAGTAGTGCTGGAGGCGGTTCGGGTTCTCGCCGTAGCGGCCGTCGCCGGGGCGGCGGCTGGGCTGGACATAGGCGACATTCCACGGGCGGGGCCCCAGCGCGCGCAGCACCGTGGCCGGGTGCAGGGTGCCGGCGCCGACCTCGATGTCATAGGGCTGGAGAATGGCGCAGCCCTGATCGCCCCAGTATTTCTGGAGGGTCAGGATGAGGTCCTGGAAGGCGAGCGGTTCGCTGGTCACGGTCGGCTGTTTCGTCCCGGGGAGAAGGCGGCGGACCCTAGACGGGGACTGCTTCACGGGAAAGCCCTCCCCTCGAGGGGGAGGGTTGGGTGGGGTGGAGGCAGGGTGGTGGTCGGGGAGGCGCGGATGGGCTCGGTCCTCGTTCGACGATGCCTCATGCGCCACATTCTGAGGCAGTGTGCCTCCACCCCATCCCCAACCGTCGTCGGCTCGCCTTCGGCGACCTTCCTCCACCCCCTCGAGGGGAAGGGAGTCTTAAGCGAAGGTCTGTAGAGCGCTCTGCATGAAGCAGGTCGACCAGATGCGGCGGCGGGCGGCGCGGTACCTCGCCGTGGAGGCGGTGGAGATCGCCCCGGCGAAGGGGGTGTTCTCGCTGAGCTTCGACGACTTTCCGGCCACGGCCTGGACCGAGGCGGGGCCGATCCTGGCGGCGCATGGCGTCAAGGCGACCTACTATGTCTGCGGCGGCCTGTGCGGCGGCGTGAACATGGACCGGGACCAGTACCGGCTGGAGCATCTGCAGGCCCTGCACGCCGCCGGTCATGAGGTCGGATGCCATACCTGGGGCCACACCAGCGCGCTGCGGATGGACGCGGAGGCGTTGCGGCTCAGTCTGGACGCCAATGCGGCCTGGGTGGCCGAGCGGCTGGACGGCTACCGGATGGCGACCTTCGCCTGGCCGTTCGGCGACGCGACCGTGGGCGCCAAGGGGGTGGTGAGCCGGCGGTTCGACCTGGCCCGGAGCGTGCGCGACGGGGTCAATGCGGGGCGCGAGGACCGGGCGCTGATCAAGTCGATCGGGCTGGAGAGCCGCCGGCTTCCGCACTACGACCTGGCGGGCCTGATGGCTGAAACCGCCGCGCGGCGGGGCTGGCTGACGGCCTATGGGCATGATGTCAGCGACCGGCCC
>JADGMZ010000077.1 GCA_015234495.1 Brevundimonas sp.
GGTCGAGGCCGGACGCAATTTCGTCGGCAAGCTGGGCGAGGCCCTGGGCGGGGAAGGGCTGAGGATCAGCTACCCCCTGGTCATCTGGCGCGACCGCGAAGGGTATATGAAGGCCTGCGCCTGTTCCGACAGCCGCTCCTGGGCCTTCGTCCGCGACGACCTTGGCGCGCCGGATCAGGTCGGTTCGACCGCGGTGGTCCCCGACGGGACGGCCCCGATGACCGGCTGGTCGGACGAAGGCGGCGCCGAAGCCCTGCCCTATCCGATCCTGCCCCCGATCGCCCCGGCCGAGGGCCAGGCCGCCCCCGCGCCCGAGACGGCGCCCCAGGCCGCGCCGGTCCGTCCGGCCCGCCGGACCACGCCCCGGGCGCCGCGCAAGGCGCCCGAGGCCAGGAAGCAGGACGACACCACCTTCTTCTGAAGGCCGTCCCACCGTCTCGCGGGTGTCCAGGATGTCCCGGATGTATCGGTCGCAATGTCGCGCTTGTCGCGGTCGAATGTCTCTGTGGTCAGGCTGTGGGTTGTCTGTGGCAGGTGGTCAGAGCACCCGTTTGCAGACCCCGATCAGGCGGTCGACGTCAGCCTCGTCCTGATACAGGCCGAAGCCGAAGCGGATAACGTCGTCGCGCACGTCGGCGACGACGCCGGCGTCGATCAGGCGCTTGCGCCAGGCCGGCGCTTCGGCGTGTCGGAAGGCCAGGAAGCGGGCGCGGGGCGCCTCGCCGGCCACCGGATTGATCAGCTCGGCCGCAGCCAGCCGCCCGGCCTCGCCGGCCTCGACGGCCTGCTGGAAGCGCCGCATCAGGCTCCGCGCGTGGCCGGCGACGGCGTCGGTGGTCAGGCCGGCCTCGTCGAGCATCCGGCGCACGGCGTTGAAGCGGTACAGCGGGCTGACGTCGAAGGTCGCGCCCCAGAACCGGCCCGCGTCGGTGCGGTACTGGACCCCGCCCGGCGGGCCTTCGAGATCGCCGAACTCGGCGAACCAGCCGGTTGTCACCGGCCGCGGGCAGAAGCCGGGCGGAGCGTGCAGGAAACAGGCGCCCTCGCCGGCCATGGCGTATTTGTAGCCGCCCGCGACGTAGAACAGCCTCTCCGCCACCCCCGACAGGTCCGTCGGCGTGGCCATGAAGCCGTGGTAGCCGTCGACCAGGACCCACGGGCCGGCGGGGTCGGCAAGGGCCGCCAGATCAGCCAGCCGGTCGAACAGCTGGCCGCTGCGGAAGAACACCTGGCTGACCACGATCCAGTCGAAGCCGCCGGCCTGCGCCGCTGCGACGAAGCGGTCGGCGAAGGTCTCGAACGGCTGCAGGGCCACGCGGGTGACGACGGCCTCGCCGGCCTCCTCCCAGCGCTGGCCCTGGCGGCGGAAGGAGTGGAACTCGCCGTCCGTGGACAGGATGCGCACGGGCTTGCGCTCGAAGCCCGAAAACAGGCGCAGCAGGAAATCATGCGTATTGGGGGCGAAGACCACCGTGTCGGGCGACGGCAGGTTCAGCTCGCGCGCCACCTGGGCCTGCGCCTCCGGGATGACGTCGGCGAAGACCAGATCCCATTTGCGGTCGGCGTGGCGGTTGGCCTCGGCCCAGGTCTGCACCTGCCCGTCGAACGAGGCGTCCGGCCACAAGTGGTGGCTGTGGGCTGCGAAATGCAGCCGCTCGGGGTCAAGCGAAAGGGCGCGCGAGAACAGGTCCTTGCGCGCGCCCGTCACGGTCAGACCAGGGCCCCGTGGCAGTGCTTGAACTTGCGGCCCGAGCCGCAGGGGCAATCGGCGTTGCGCGGGGTGCGGGCCCAGTCCGGCGGCAGGGCCTCGACGGGCAGACGGGCGCGGTCATCGCCCTGCAGCATGCCTTCCGGCAGCTGACCCATCGGATTGTTCATCTCGTTCTCGCCGGTGCCGGGGTTCAGGTGGATCTCTTGGAACTCGGGCAGATCCATCACCGGCGGGGCCTCGAAGCGGAACTCGACCGTCATCAGCCAGCGGGTGACGTTGTGGCGCAGCTCATAGAGCAGCGACTCGAACAGGTTGAAGGCCTCGGTCTTGTATTCGTTCAGCGGATCGCGCTGGCCGTAGCCGCGCAGGCCGATGACGCCGCGCAGGTGGTCGAGGTGCACCAGGTGCTCGCGCCAGCTCATATCGATCATCTGGAGCATGAACTGCTTCTCCAAGCCGCGCGTCTGGTCGGCCCCGATCAGTTCAAGCCGCTCGGCGGCGCGGGCGTCCGCGGCGGCGGTGACCCGCTCCTCGATTTCCTCGTTGGAGACGCCTTCCTCGGCCGCCCAGTCGTGCAGCGGCAGCTCGAGGCCGAGGGTCGACTTCACCTTCTCGTCCAGGCCGTCGATGTCCCACTGCTCGGCGTAGGCCTTGGGCGGCATGTGCTTTTCGATCAGGTCCGAGATCACGTCATTGCGGAACTCGGCGACCAGTTCGGACAGGTCCTCGGCGTCCATGAACTCCTGGCGCTGCTCGAACACGGCCTTGCGCTGGTCGTTCACGACGTCGTCGTATTTCAGCAGGTTCTTGCGGATGTCGTAGTTGCGGGTCTCGACGCGCTTCTGGGCGGTCTCGACGGCGCGGTTCAGCCACGGGTGCGAGATGGCCTCGCCCTCTGCGACGCCGAAGCTGCGCATGATGCCGTCCAGACGGTCGCCGGCGAAGATGCGCAGCAGGTCGTCCTCGCAGGAGAGGAAGAATTTCGACGTGCCCGGGTCGCCCTGGCGGCCGGTGCGGCCGCGCAGCTGGTTGTCGATCCGGCGGCTCTCGTGGCGCTCGGTGCCGAGCACGAACAGGCCGCCGGCAGCCAGCGACCTGGCCTTCTGGACGGCGATCTCGGCCTTGAACTCGGCCTCGATGGCGGCTTCCGTCTCGGGGGTCACCTCGACGCCGAGATTGCGCTGTTCCAGCCGCCACTTCTGCAGCTTCATCTCCAGGTTGCCGCCCAGCTGGATGTCGGTGCCGCGGCCGGCCATGTTGGTGGCGATGGTCACCGCGCCGGGCAGGCCGGCGTCGGCGACGATGAAGGCCTCCTGCTCGTGCTGGCGGGCGTTCAGGACGCTGTGCGGAACGCCCTTGCCGCGCTTGACCTCGATGTCGAAGTCCTCATCCTTGAGCGCGGCCCAAGCCTTCTTCGCCTCGCGGCGGACCTTCTCGTCGTCGCTGGCGACCTTGGCCAGCAGATGCTCGTGCTGCGGCTTCAGCGTCCTGACCGGAACCTCGTATTCGAAGGTCTTGAGCAGCTCCGACAGGGTCTCGGACTTCTCGATCGAGACGGTGCCGACCAGGATCGGCTGACCCCTGACGTGACATTCCGCGATCAGGGCGGCGATGGCCTGGTTCTTCTCGGCCGAGGTGCGGAAGATCTCGTCGTCGTGGTCGATGCGCTTGACCGGACGGTTGGTCGGCACTTCGAGGACGTCCATCTTGTAGATGTCGAGGAATTCCTGGGCCTCGGTGGCCGCCGTGCCGGTCATGCCGGACAGCTTCTCGTAGAGGCGGAAATAGTTCTGGATGGTGACCGAGGCCAGGGTCTGGTTCTCGGGCATGATCTTCACGCCCTCCTTGGCCTCGATGGCCTGGTGAAGGCCCTCGGACAGGCGGCGGCCCTGCATCATGCGGCCGGTGAACTCGTCGATGAGCATCACTTCGCCGGACTTGATGATGTAGTCTTTGTCCTTTTGATACAGGGTGTTGGCGCGCAGCGCCTGGTTGATGTGGTGCACCAGGGTGATGTTGGCGGCGTCGTAGAGGCCGGTGGTGTCGGCGGCGAACAGGCCGCGCTGCTCCATGATCTCCTCGATCCGCTCGGAGCCTTCCTCGGTCAGCAGGGCCTGGCGCTGCTTCTCGTCGAGGTCGTAGGTGGTCTTGTCCTGGATCAGGTCCTTGATGATCTCGTCGACGGTCAGATAGAGGTCCGAGCGGTCCTCGGTCGGGCCCGAGATGATCAGCGGCGTGCGCGCCTCGTCGATCAGGATGGAGTCGACCTCGTCGACGATGGCGAAGTGGTGCGGGCGCTGCACCATCTCGCGCCGGTCATAGACCAGGTTGTCGCGCAGATAGTCGAAGCCGAACTCGTTGTTGGTGCCGTAGGTGATGTCGGCCTGGTAGGCGGCCTGGCGCTGGCCCTGGCTCAGGCCGTTGACGATGACCCCGACCTCCATGCCTAGGAAGCGGTAGACCCGGCCCATCCATTCGGCGTCGCGCCGGGCGAGGTAGTCGTTGACGGTGATGACGTGCACGCCCTTGCCGCCGAGGGCGTTCAGGTACACCGGGGCCACGGCGACCAGGGTCTTGCCCTCGCCGGTCCGCATCTCGGCGATGCCGCCGTCGTGCAGGATCATCCCGCCGGTCAGCTGCACGTCGTACTGGCGCTGGCCCAGAACCCGCTTGGACGCCTCGCGCGCCACGGCGAAGGCCTCGTTCATCATCTTGTCCAGGGACTCGCCGGCGGCGAGCCGGTCCCGGAACGCGTCGGTCATCATCCGCAGTTCGTCGTCGGACAGGGCCGCGAACTTCGCCTCGAGGGCGTTGATCTTCTGCACCCGGCTCATGAAGTCCTTGACCTTGCGGTCGTTGGATGAGCCGAAAATCTTCTTGGCGATGCCGAGCATGGATGATCCGAAGGCGGGTGAGCGGTTGAGCTCTGAAACTGGGACGGTCCCGAAGGAGCGACGGCGACGGCGCCCGGGACGAGGCCTCGGCGGCGGCGGCCCGGCGCCCTGTCTCAGGCGCGCGCGAGGGCCGCGCGAACGTTCGAAAACCCCTCGACTTGGGCGCAGGCGGGACTTAAGCACCGGCCTTATCCCTGTCAACGCGAGGGCCTTTGCCGCCCGTGACGGAGCCGACCCCGAAATGAGCCTCAAACCGACCCGGAATCCGGCCCGCGTCCTGTTCCCGGTTCTGCTGGCGGCCGTGCTCGCCGTCGCCGCCTGCGACCGCGGCGGCGGCTCCAACCAGCCGCCCGAGCCGGGCGACCGGGCCGTGGCCGAGGTCCAGGACGAGACCATCTGGGCCTCGGACGTCAAGCGCGAGGCCGTGGCCCAGGGCCTGGTCGGCGAAGGCGAGCCGCTGGACGTCACCTCGGACCTGTTCCGCCGGGTGCTGGACGAGGTCATCGACCAGAAGCTGCTGGCCCGGGAGGCCGAGCGGCGCGGACTGGACAATTCGGCCCTGGCCCAGCGCCGGCTGGCGGCGACGCGCGAGCGCATCCTCGGCGACATGCTGGTCGAGACGGTCGTCAACGGCGAGATCGACGACAAGGCGGTGGAGACCATCTATCGCGAGCAGGTGCGGCTGGCCGAGACCTCGGAGGAGATCCGCAGCCGGCTGATCCTGTCGCGAACCCGCGAGGAGGCCGAGGCCGTGATCGGGCTGCTGGCCCAGGGCGCCGCCTTCGAGGCCGTGGCCCAGCAGCGGTCGATCGACGAGGCGACCCGCTTCTCGGGGGGCGACCTCGGCTACGCCACCCTGGACGTGCTGCCGCAGGCCTATGCCGACGCCCTGCGCGACAAGCCGGCCGGCTCGACCGTGGGGCCGTTCCAGACCGAGGGCGGCTGGGCCGTGCTGCGGGTCGAGGACCGGCGCAAGGAAACGCCGCCGACGCTGGAGCAGGCGCGCCCGCAGATCGTGCGCTACCTGACCTATGAGGGGGTGCGCCAACTGCTCGAGCAACTGCGCGGCAAGGCCGATGTGGAGGTGCTGCTGAACGGCGACGCCGCCACGCCTGAGCCGGCCTCCGCGCCGGCGCCGACCGCATCCGCCGCCCCTGCGGCCCCTGCGCCCGCGACGGCTTCATGAGCCGGCCGTCGGACGCCGGCCGGGGCTCGACCGGCCAGAAGTTCGAACAGGCGCTGGAAAAGGCGCTGGATCCGTTGGCCACGGCCCTGAAGCGG
The DNA here is from genome assembly GCA_015234495.1 of Brevundimonas sp. Taxonomy (GTDB): domain Bacteria; phylum Pseudomonadota; class Alphaproteobacteria; order Caulobacterales; family Caulobacteraceae; genus Brevundimonas. Next base: position 5,887 of record JADGMZ010000077.1, read on the forward strand.
GCCAAGCCGCCCGCCCGAGCGGCGGCGCCGGGCAAGCCGGGCCTTGAGGTGTCGCCGCTGGCCGTGC
>JADGMZ010000078.1 GCA_015234495.1 Brevundimonas sp.
GGCCCTCTATCCTTGGGAAACCACCGAGGCGGGATTCGTCACCGGCTTCTTCGCCAATCGCAATCACCTCGCTGTCTATCTGCTGGTGGCGGTGGCTTTCGCCATCACCATGGCGGCCGCCACACTCCGCCGGCGTGGCAGACGCGCCCCGATGCTGTGGGTCGGGGCCCTGTTCACAGGCGTGGTCGTCATCGCCCTCGCCGCCATCCGCTCACGGGCGGGAATCACGCTTTTCGCTCCTGTCCTGGTAGCCAGTCTCCTGGCATCCTGGATCGCCGCGGGGCGCGGCCGGCCTGGGCCCGGGCTCCTCGTCCTGGTCGGCGCTGCCGGCGCCGCATTGACCGTGGTGCTCGTGCTCGCACTCCCTCCAATCCTCGCGCGGTTTGACACCGGAGGAGCTCCTGAACTCCGCTTCGAGCGGTGGCCCTTGGTGGCGGCGGCCGCCGAGCCCTATCTCCCTCTCGGTTCGGGGATCGGCACATTTGATCCTGTCTATCGATCGGTCGAACCGCTGGACGAACTGGATGCCAGCTTCTTTAACCAGGCCCACAACGAGTATCTCGAGACGTGGCTGGAGGCGGGCTGGCTAGGCGCCGGTCTCATCATCCTGTTCTTCGCCTGGTATGGACGACGGCTGTGGAGCGCCTGGCGTGCGCCGCCATCTACGGAGCGGGATCTGCAGCGCGCGGCCAGTGTCGGCATCGGCGCCATCCTTGTGCATTCCGTCGTGGACTATCCGTTGCGTACCGCGACGGTCGCGGTGCTGTTCGCCCTGTGCTGCGGTCTGTTGGAGCTGGCACGACGATCTGACCTGGTCCGCGACCGCTCCGCCTGAGCGGGGGCGGCAGGCGCCGCCGGAGGCTGGAGCTGCCCTCGAGCGCCACATCGCCTGACTCTTGGAAGCGGCGCCCTTCCCCTCGCGCGGCCGCCTCACGAGCAATGGCCGCCTGACACGGCGCCGATTCTTCGTTCACCTGGCTCCGGCTTGGCGTGCGGCTGCAGCGCGCCCGGTCCCGCCCCGCCGAACAGGGCGGGGTCCGGCGGCGACGGCTTCGCCGACCGGACACAAGAGCAGGTCGATCGCCGGGCGCCTCAAGCCGTCTCCGGTTCAGTTATCGCCCGGCGATCTCGGCGACGGGCCTAGCCCCAGGCTTCGTCCCGGGACCCAGGCCCGGACCACTCGTCCAGGAGAATAAGCCCGTCATCGGAGAGGTGCAGCATGTGGTGGCCGGTCAGGGCGTACAGCACCGCATCGACCGCCAGGGGCTCATCATCCAGTGCCGGAAGGACGGGCGGACCTTCGAACTTGCCCGTCAGCACGAAATCGTCGTCCAGCGGCGGCAGAACCTCGGGGCCGGCCGCCTTGCCATCGCCGTCGACCGAAGGGAGGACCAGAGGCTCGGCGTCCGGAACGAGAGGCAGAACCTCCGGCCCGATTCCGGCCTTCTCCCCGGTAGTCATCGGAGGCAGCGTCAGCGGTCCGTCCAGCGCAGCCGCCGCCGACGCTCCGGTTGGCTCACCAGCGGCGTCGGTCATCATGTCGTCGAACTGCAGGAACTCCACGTTCGTCAGAGTGTCGTCACCGTCCGGACCGGATACGGTGGTCACCCCATCCGACACCGTGACGGTGTAAAGGTCGCGATTACCCGAGAAGATGGCCGTATCCGTTCCGATGCCGCCATCCATTGTGTCGTCGTCGGCCCCGCCGATGAGGGTGTCGTCGCCGGCGCCGCCACGCAGCCAGTCGATTCCCTCGTTACCGGCCAGACCGTCATTGCCTTCGCCGCCATCGAGCAGATCATCTCCGCGGAGGCCGAACAGCGAGTCATGCCCGGAGACGCCATAGATCCAGTTGGACAGGTCATTCCCCATCCCGATGAGGTTGCCCGGACCGAGCAGATAAGCGGCTTCGACATTCAGGGCGAGTTGGTGGGATCCGACCGAGTAGACAATATCGAATCCACCGTTCTCACCTTCCACGACCGTGTCCAGCGCGTCGACATGGTAGACGTCGTCGCCCTCGCCGCCTTCCAGCGTGTCGGCCCCCTCTCCACCGTCCAGTACGTCGTTTCCGGCAAGACCGAGCAACACGTCATTGCCGGATCCGCCGTGCAACCAGTCGTCACCTTCATTGCCGGCCAGCCCATCATCCCCGGCGCCGCCATCGAGAAGATCGTTGCCCCCCAACCCGAACAGTGACTCGTTCCCCGCGCCGCCATAGATCCAGTTCGACAGCTCGTTGCCCATGGCCACATAGTCACCGCTGCCCAGCAGATAGACGGCTTCTACGTTCAGGCCGAGTTGGTGGGATCCGGTCGAGTAAACGGTATCGAATCCACCATTCTCACCTTCCACGACCGTGTCCAAGGCGTCGACATGGTAGACATCGTCGCCCTCTCCGCCTTCCAGCGTGTCGGCCCCCTCTCCACCGTCCAGCAGGTCGTTTCCGGCAAGACCGAGCAAGACGTCATTGCCGGATCCGCCGCGCAACCAATCGTCCCCTTCATTGCCAGCCAGCCCATCATCCCCGGCACCGCCGTCGAGAAGATCGTTGCCCCCCAAGCCGAACAGTGACTCGCTACCCGCGCCGCCATAAATCCAGTTCGACTGGTCGTTGCCTGTGCCGACGTAGTTCCCGACGCCCTGAAGGTAGACGGCCTCCACGTTCACGCCGAGTTGGTGGGATCCGGTCGAATAGACGATGTCCAGCCCACCGTTCTCTTCTTCCACGATGATGTCATCGGGGTCCGCATAGTAGACGTCGTCGCCTGCACCGCCCTCAAGCAGATCAACTCCTTCCCCCCCCAGCAGCGTATCGTTGCCGTTGCCTCCGCGCAGCCAGTCGTCCCCTTCATTGCCGGCCAGCCCATCATCGCCGTCGCCGCCATCGAGAACATCATTGCCCAGGAGGCCGAACAACGACTCATTGCCGGCGCCGCCGTAGATCCAGTTCGACAGATCATTACCCATCCCGACGTAATCGCCCCCGCCCAGCAGATAAGCGGCTTCAACGTTCAGGCCGAGTTGATACGATCCCGTCGAATAGACGATATCGAGACCCCCGTTTTCGTCTTCCACAACGGTGTCGAGAGCGTCCACATAGTAGACATCGTCGCCCGCGCCGCCTTCCAGCGTGTCGGCGCCCTCGCCTCCCGTCAGCGTGTCGTTTCCGGCGCCTCCCAGAAGCAGGTCATTGCCCGACCCGCCACGCAGCACGTCGTCGCCCTCGTTCCCGGCCAGGCCGTCATCTCCGTCGCCGCCATCGAGTTCGTCGTTTCCGCCGTGCCCGAAAAGAGAATCGTTTCCGACGCCGCCGTAGGCGACGTCAGCATCATCAAGGCCGTGGATGACGTCGTCGCCCTCCAGACCGTTGAGGGTGTCAGGACCTGCGGTCCCGATCAGGGTATCGTTGCCTGCGGTGCCGTTGAAGTCCCTGCCAAACGGATCTCCGGCGATATCGAACAGGCCATCGGCGAACTGAAGTCGCTCAATATTGTGAAGCGTGTCTGTTCCGTCCGGCCCAGCAATCGTCGTAACGCCGCCCGACGTACTGATGGTGTATTCAGACCGGCTTCCCGAGTAGATGGCGCGGTCAATTCCCTCGCCGCCGTCAATGGTGTCATCTCCGGCTCCGCCATTGATGACGTCGTCGCCGCCAAGGCCGTTGATCGCGTCGCCATCGGCCGTGCCGTTCAGCACGTCTGCGCCTTCCGTGCCATTGATGTCCGTGCTCACCGGCGCGCCCGTGATATCGAACAGGCCGTCGGCGAACTGCAGCAGTTCGACATTGGTCAGGCTGTCCGTCCCGTCGGGGCCGGACACCGTGGTGACGCCGCCGGCGGTGCTGATGGTGTAGGCCGCGCGGTTGCCGCTGAAGGCCGCCGTGTCGGTCCCGTCGCCGCCATTGATGGTGTCGATCCCGCCGCCGCCAGTCAGCAGGTCGTCGCCAATCCCGCCGTTCAGCGTATCGCGGCCCACGCCGCCGGTGATCTCGTCGTCGCCGGCCTCGCCGTTCATCGTGGCGCCCAGGTCGGTGATGACCGGGACCACGGTCGCGCCGGGGACCGAGACGTGCAGGGTGTAGGTTCCGCCGACTGGCGGCGGGGCGGTGACCAGGGTGGCGTCCGTCGTGCCGGAGAACCAGCGCGCAACCTGGACATAGTAGGTGCCGGCGGTCGCGAAGGTGTAGCTCAGGCCGGAATCGGTGGGCGGGCCGTCGTCAACAGCGGCGTCGTCGTCATTCTGCGCCAGCTGCGCGCCGCCGGCGTTGTAGACGCGCAGGACGCTGTCGAAGCTCGCATTGTCGATGTCGAAGACCACCGTGTCGCCGGCGGCCACGGTGAAGGCGTAGTACTCCATGCCGCCGTGGGCGGTGGCCACGACCGTGGCGTGCGGAATGGTGGTCGAATCGGCCACGTCGGAGCGCGTGCCGAGGTCGAAGCCGCCGTTCAGGGACACCGCGGTCCCGATCGTGCTGTTGGCCGTCCCCGCCGCCTTGACGATGTCGGGGGCGCCGCCGCCTTCGCCCGGCGCGCCGCCGAACAGCTGATCGTTTCCGCCGCCGCCGTTGAGCGTGTCGACGCCGCCGCCGCCGTGCAGGATGTTGGCGTTGGCGTCGCCGGTGATGGTGTCGGTGTGGGCGGTGCCGCGCACCTCCTCGACCCCCGACAGGGTGTCGGCGCCGCCGCCGCCGCTGGCGACGCCCGTGGCCAGGTTCAGCGTGATGCCCGAAGTGGCGTCGGTGTAGTCGGCGATATCGTGTCCCGCGCCGCCGTTCAGCGCATCGTCGCCGCGGCCGCCGATCAGCAGGTCGTCGCCGTCGCCGCCGTTGAGGACGTCATCGCCCGAGCCGCCGTCGAGGGTGTCTGCGCCCCCGTTGCCGTTGATCGTGTCGTCGCCGCCGAGCCCCCCGATGGTGTCGGCGAAGGCGGTGCCGTGGATGGCTTCATTGGTCGCATCGCCGCCCACCAGCAGCCCGCCGGTCGGCGCCGCCGCGATGGTCTGGTCGGAGAATTTGAGGAATTCGACGTTGCTGACGGTGACCGTCTGGCCCAGGCCGGTGATGGTGCCGACCTGGCCGTTCCAGCTGATGGTGTAGCTGGCGCGCGCGCCGGAAAAGACGACCGTGTCCGACCCGAGACCGCCATCGATCTCGTCATTGCCGCCGTTGCCGGTGATCAGGTTGCCGGCCGAGTTGCCCCGGATGGTGTCGGCGCCCGTGCCGCCGACCACATTCTCGATCACCACGCCGAGGGCGATGGCGACGTTGCCGACGAGGCCGCCGACGCTCGAGAAGGATCCCTGGCGCAGGTCGATGGTCTGGGCGACCGAATAGCCGGAGAAGTCGAAGGTGTCGGCGCCGCCGGCGTCCCAGACGGCGAAGATCAGGGCGCTGAGGCTGTTGTTGGCGGTGAACCACGGCTGGCCGGCGTTGGAGTTGAAGCCGTAGGTGGTGTCGCCGGTGCGGGTGGTCGTGTTGGCGCCGTAGAGGCGCTGGGCCGCCGCGATGTCGTCGAGCAGCGGCACCGATGAATAGCGGTTGGCGCCGAAGTTCGCGCCCGTCGCCAGCTCGGAGAAGTAGCTCATCACCGTGTACTGGCGGGAGTCCTCGAAATAGATGGCGTGGTCGTCATAGGTGATGACGCCGTTGGCGCTGGCGTTGTAGGCGGCCGGGTGGCTGAGGCCGATGGCGTGACCGATCTCGTGCAGCAGCACCTGCTGGCCGTAGGCCTGCATGACCGGGACGGAATTGTACGAGAACGAGCTGTTGATCCAGACGTCGCCCTGCACGGCGCCGGCGCCGGTGGCGCCGGGCATGCCCCCCGGGAGGTAGGCGAAGGCGGCCGCGCCGGACTGGCCCGCGGCGTAGTTGCCGAACAGGATGGTGGCGTTGTTGGAGTACTGGCTTGCGCCGTCG
>JADGMZ010000079.1 GCA_015234495.1 Brevundimonas sp.
GCCCCTGTCCAGCCGCCAGTTGGTCCAGAAGAAACTGGCCGACATGCAGACCGAGATCTTCCTCGGCCTCGAGGGCGCCCTGGCGCTGGGCCGTCGCCTCGACGCCGGCGACTGGGTTCCCGAGGCCATCTCGATGATGAAGCGCAACAACTGCGGCAAGGCCCTGGCCATCGCCCGCGAGGCCCGCGACATGCACGGCGGCGCCGGCATCACCGGCGAGATGCACGTCATGCGCCACGCCATGAACCTCGAGACGGTCAACACCTACGAGGGCGCCCACGACGTCCACGCCCTGATCCTGGGCCGCGCCATCACCGGCGAGAGCGCCTTCTGATGCCGGAGACGCCCGAAGGTCGTCTGGTCGGGCGGGTCATCGCCATGCCCGCCGACACCAACCCCGAGGGCGACATCTTCGGCGGCTGGCTGCTGGCGCACATGGACGTGGCGGGGGCGACCCCGGCGTTCGAACTGGCCCAGGGCCGCTGCGTCACCGTGGCCCTGGACGCCATGGTGTTCCACCAGCCGGTGTCGGTCGGCGACGAGGTGTCGATCTACGCCACCGTGGTGAAGTCGGGACGGACCTCGGTGCGGGTCCATGTCGAGGCCTGGAAGCGCTCGCGCAACGAGCCGCGGGCCGAGGCGGTGCGGGTGACCGAGGGCGTCTTCACCTATGTGGCCATCGGCGACGACCGCAAGCCGAGGCCGCTGCCGACGGCCGCGGCATAACCGAGCGCGGGGCTGGGAAATCTTGACCTCGGGCCCGCGCAGCCCTACCTCCCCGCCATGACCGTCCGTCGCATCCTCACCATCGACAACGCCGCCGACCTGGCGGTGCTGAAGCAGATCTCCCGCCCGGTCGAAGGGCCGGTGACGGACGAGCTGCGCGCCCTGATGGATGACATGCTGGAGACCATGTACGACGCCCCGGGCATCGGCCTGGCGGCGGTGCAGATCGGCGACCTGCGCCGGGTCATCGTCATGGACCTGGGCGATCGCGAGGGTGTGGACGAGCCCGCCGAGGACGGGACCGCGGAAGAGCGCGCCGCCTTCGAACAGGCGCGCCGCAATCCCCGTTATTTCGTCAATCCGGAAATCCTGTGGGCCTCGGACGAGCTGTTCCAGTACGAGGAAGGCTGCCTGTCCGTGCCCGAGGTGTTCGACGCCGTCGAACGTCCGGCGCGGGTGCGCATCCGCTATCTGAACTACGCCGGCGAGACGGTGGAGGAAGAGGTCGACGGCCTCTACGCCGTCTGCATCCAGCACGAGATGGACCACCTGAACGGCATCCTGTTCATCGACCACCTGTCGCGGCTGAAGCGCGACCGGGCGGTGGCCAAGGTCAAGAAGGCCGCGAGGCTGGCGGCCTGATGGCGCGGCTGAAGCGCAGGCCGGATCGCATCGTCGGACCCGACGGCCGGCGGCGCATGACGCGCAATGAAAAGGTCGGCGTGGCCAGCGTCATCTCGCTGGTCGGCGTCGTCGCCGTGGGCGTGGTCGCCGGCCTGCTGATCGACCGCCTGCTCGATTTCGACGACGCCCTCGACGCCGGCGGCGAGTGGGACGAGGGCGGCGGCGTCTTCACGCGCTGGGGCTGATCGGTCAGACCCCTGTCTCCGGCTGCTCAGTCTGGACGAAGCCAGGGCGGCTGTACCGACGCTGGTTCCCAGCACGGTTCGAGCGTGGACGCGAAACTGACCGCCCACGCGGCTGGTGATCCTTCCGCGATCCAGCCGCTGTAGCTCGTCAACCGGGCATACTGGCTGAATTCCACCCGTACGATGTCGGCATGCAGGACGAGACCCATCATGTCGTCCTCGGGCCGGGGGTTGGTGATGGCGTCAGGCACCCAATCAGCCTCGGCGGACCGCGCCAAGGCGGTGATCGCGCCTGGGCAGTTCCGGAGGTCCGCTTCGACCCATTCCAGGTACATCTCGCCGAGGGCCTGTCGGACCTCCTCCAGAGAACTGGCGCCGGTCTGCTCGACCCGGGACACCAATCGGGCTCCGAGAACCCGGAGCCGCTCGGTGTCGGGATCCGCAGGCGCGCGAACCATGCGGGCCCTCAACCGTGACGCGCAGTCATCCCGGGGAATGGTTTCTCCGTCGATGCAGCCTTCGGCGATCGCGATGGAGTAGACCGGCCACCCGTAGTCATCGCCCGTGTATGCGATGCGGACGATGGAGCGATCCCTGATGTATGGAGAGGGGAAGTAGGCCGTCGGGTCGAAGGCGGCCTGCTGCACCATGGCCCGGACGTCCGCCTTCGGGGACTGAGCCAGCCCCTGATCCGCGTCGATGGGCGAGAGGATGCCCAGCAGCAGCGCGGCGACGGGTGACAGAACCATGCTCATGGATGAACCCTGCACCGCCGTTGGCGCGTCAACAACCCGGTGGCTTCGCAACGCGACGAGGCTGCACCGCATCCGCCTCCGCCCTCGCTTGTCCCCGTCCCCCGCATAGGGCACACCGCCCCGCATGCGCCTCGCCTTCATGGGTACTCCCGACTTCGCCGTGCCCTCGCTGGCCGAACTGATCGCCAGCGGGCACGAGGTCGTGGCCGTCTACAGCCAGCCGCCGCGGCCGAAGGGGCGGGGCCAGAAGCTGACGCCTTCGCCGGTGCACGCCTTCGCCGAGACCATGGGCCTGCCGGTCTTCACCCCCGCCTCGATGAAGGCCGCCGACGCCATCGACACCTTCCGCAGCCTCGAGGTGGACGCCGCCTGCGTCGTCGCCTACGGCCAGATCCTCAAGGCCGAGGTGCTGGAGGCGACCCGGCTGGGCTGTTTCAACCTGCACGGCTCCCTGCTGCCACGCTGGCGCGGGGCGGCCCCGATCCAGCGCGCCATCATGGCTGGCGACCGGCAGACCGGCGTGCAGATCATGCACATGTCCGAGGGACTCGACGAGGGCCCCATCCTGCTCTCCGAGGTGATGGACATCCGCCCCGACGACACCGCCGCGACCCTGTCCGAGCGGATGTCGCATACCGGCGCCAGCCTGTGGCCCCGCGCCCTCGCCGCCATCGAGCGCGGCGGCGTCGAGGGCACGCCCCAGACCGGCGAACCCACCTACGCCCGCAAGATCACCCCGGCGGAGGCGCGCATCGACTGGACCCGCCCGGCGGCGGAGATCGACTGCCACATCCGCGGCCTGTCGCCCTTCCCCGGCGCGTGGTTCGAGGCGCCCGGTCCCGAGGGTCCGGTCCGCGTCAAGGCGTTGATGTCGCGGGTCTCCGGCCCCGGCGAAGGCGCGCCGGGCGAGGTGCTGGACGCCGGGCGGGACGGCGGCCTGCGCGTGGCCTGCGGCGAGGGCGTCGTCCGCCTGCTGACCGTGCAGCGGCCCGGCAAGGCGGCCCAGCCCGCCGACGAGCTGCTGCGCGGCTTCGCCATCCCGGCCGGAACGGTGCTGGGCTGATGCCGCGCTACCGGCTGACGCTGGAGTACGACGGCTCGGGCTACAACGGCTTCCAGGCCCAGACCGACCAGCCGACGGTGCAGGGCGCGGTCGAGCGCGCCATCACCGCCTTCTGCGGCGAGACCGTCCGCATCGCCGCCGCCGGCCGCACCGACACCGGCGTCCACGCCACCGGCCAGGTCATCGGCGTCGATCTCGAAAAGGCCTGGCCGGCGCAGACGGTGATGAACGCCGTCAACGCCCACATGGTCACGGAGGCGGTGTCGGTGCTGGACTGCGTCGAGGCCGAGCCCGACTGGCACGCCCGCTTCTCGGCCACCGGCCGGCGCTACCTCTACCGCATCCTCAACCGCCCCGGCCGCCCGGCGCTGGACCGCGGCCGGGTCTGGCATGTGAAGAAGCCGATGGACGCCGAGGCCATGCACGCGGCGGCCCAGGCCCTGGTCGGCCTGCACGACTTCACCACCTTCCGCGACGTGAACTGCCAGTCAAAATCGCCGGAAAAGACCCTCGACGTCGCCCGCGTCTCCCGCGTCGGCGAGGAGGTCCATCTGGTGTTCGAGGCCCGCTCCTTCCTGCACCGCCAGGTCCGTTCCATGACCGGCACCCTCGCCGAGGTCGGACAGGGCCGCTGGGCCGTCGCGGACGTGGCGACGGCGCTGGCGGCGAAGAACCGCGCGCGGTGCGGGCCGGTGGCCCCGTCGGACGGGCTGTATCTGACGGGCGTCAGCTACTAGAGCTCTTCTTATTGCCGCTCATCCCCGCGAAAGCGGGGACCCAGTTCTGTCCAGCTTGACACAGGCTCTTCAGGACGAACGGCCCCGGCTTTCCTGACGCTGACATCATCCAAAGCACTGGGTCCCCGCTTTCGCGGGGATGAGCGGAGGTGGGCAAGGCATTACCCTACCGCTTGGCGCTCTCGGCGCCGGAGGTCACCGCGTCGCCGGCGGCGCGGACGTCGCGGCCGATGCCGGAGACAGTGTTGCAGGCAGAAACCGCCAGGGCGGCGGCAACGAGCCCGAGGGCGATGATCTTCTTCATGGGGGTCCCCTTCGACGACAACTGCGGCTTTCAAACGCCAAGCGTGACCGTGCGGTTGCATAGCCAGTTTCGGCCCGGTCTGCTAACCGCTCGGGCATGACCCAGCCCGCCAACACCGCCGCCCGCCGCCTCGTCGAAACCCTCGTCATGAACGGGATCGACCGCGTCTTCTGCGTGCCGGGCGAGAGCTATCTGGCGGTGCTCGACGCCCTGGCCGACGTGCGCGACAGGATCCAGGTCATCGCCTGCCGGCACGAGGCGGGCGCCGCCAACATGGCCGAGGCCTACGGCAAGCTGACGGGTCGGCCCGGCGTCTGCATGGTCACGCGCGGGCCGGGCGCGACCCACGCCTCGATCGGCGTGCACACGGCGCATCAGGACTCCACGCCGATGATCCTGTTCGTCGGCCAGATCGCCATGGCCGACCGCGGCCGCGGGGCCTTCCAGGAGGTCGACTACCGCGAGGTGTTCGGCGGCCTCGCCAAATGGGCCACCGAGATCGAGAGTCCCGAACGCACCGTCGAGGTGGTCGAACGCGCCTTCGCCACGGCGTTGCAAGGCCGGATGGGGCCGGTGGTCATCGCCCTGCCCGAGGACATCCTGCACGCGGACGGCGGCCCCGCCCCGATCAGGCCGGTGGCCCCGGCCAGGGCGGCGCTGGACCCGGCCTTCATCGACCAGGTGCGCGAGCGGTTATCGCAGGCCGAACGGCCGCTGCTGGTGCTCGGCGGTTCGGGCTGGACCACCGAGGCTGCGGGCGCGATCGGCGACTGGGCCGAACGACTTGGCCTGCCGGTCAGCCTGTCGTTCCGGCGCAAGGACATCCTTTCGAACGACCGGCCCAACTACGCTGGCGACCTCGGCCTCGGCTGCAATCCCAAATTGGTGGCGCGGGCCAGATCCGCCGACCTGATCATCGCCATCGGCGCCCGCCTCGGCGAGAACCCCACCCAGGGCTACACCCTGTTCGACCGCGCCCGCACTGCCGAAACCCTGATCCACATCCATCCGGGCGCCGAGGAGCTGGGCCGCGTCTGGACGCCGCTGCTCAGCGCCACCGCAGACAACTCGCTGGCCGCCCTCGCCCTCGCCTCCATCGATCCGGGCAAGGCGTGGCACGACGAGGCCGCCGCGGCCCACGCCGACTATCAGGCCTTCTCCACGCCCGTGGCCGTCACCGGCGCGGTCAACATGAGCGAGTGCATGGCGCATCTGGCCGAGGCCCTGCCCGCCGACGCCATCGTCACCAACGGCGCGGGCAATTTCGCCGCCTGGCTGCATCGCTTCTACCGCCACCGCGCCTGCCGCACACAGCTGGCCCCGACCTCGGGGGCCATGGGCTACGGCTACCCCGCCGCCCTCGCCGCCAAGTCCGTCCACCCCGACCGCGAGGTCATCTGCATCGCCGGCGACGGC
>JADGMZ010000080.1 GCA_015234495.1 Brevundimonas sp.
CGAGCCGACCGGCATGACCTCGGCCGAGCTGGACGCCATTGCGGCGCGGACGCGGGCGTGGGCGGAGCGGGGCGAGGTGTTCGCCTACTTCATCGCCGGAGCCAAGGTGCGCAATCCGGCCGCGGGGCAGGCCCTCATAGCGAGGCTGGACCGGTGACGGCGCGGGTGCAGGGCAGCTGTCACTGCGGGGCGCAGCGGTTCGCCGCGCCAGCGCCCACGGAGGTGACGCACTGCAACTGCTCGACCTGCACCAAACGGGGGACCGAAGCGGCCTATTATGCGCCGGGCGAGGTGGAGTTCAGCCTGACCCCCGACAAGCTCGCCGCCTATGAGTGGGGCGACCGGATGATGGTCTTCCACCACTGCGTCGTCTGCGGCTGCGCCGTGTTCGCCGAGTCGGACGCCTGGACCACCGAAGCGGGCGAGGCGCGGCCTGCGCGGATCACCCTGAACGCCCGGCTGTTCGACGACTTTGACCTGGAACCGGTTTCCGTGCGTATCGTCGACGGGCGCAACGGCTGGTGATCCCGGGGGTTGAGCCCATCTGAACCCCTGCCCCCTGAGTTCGGCCCGAGGACCTCTTCATGCCCATCGCCACCCGCGCCTTCGCGGCCACCGCCGCCGACGCCCCGCTGAGCCCCTACCGCTTCGACCGGCGCGATCCCGGCCCGGACGATGTCGCCATCGAGATCAAATACTGCGGCGTCTGCCACTCGGACCTGCACGTGGCGAAGAACGATCTGGGCGGCACCCGCTATCCGATCGTGCCGGGTCACGAGATCGCCGGGGTGGTGACCGCCGTCGGCGACAGCGTCAGCCGCTTCAAGGTCGGCGACCGGGTCGGCGTCGGTTGCATGGTCGACAGCTGCCGCACCTGCCCCGCCTGCCTCGAGCGCGAGGAGCAGTACTGCGTCCCCGGCCTGACCCAGACCTATGGTTCGCGCGTCCCCAAGGGCGAGGCGGTCGGGCAGACCATCACCCAGGGCGGCTATTCCGACCGCATCACGGTCGACCAGGCCTTCGTGCTGCGCATCCCCGACGCCCTGCCGCTGGACGCCGCGGCGCCGCTGCTGTGCGCGGGGGTGACGACCTGGAGTCCGCTGAGGCAGTGGGGCGTCGGTCCCGGCTCGAAGGTGGCGGTGATCGGGCTCGGCGGCCTCGGCCACATGGCGGTCAAGCTGGCCGCCGCCCTGGGCGCCGAGGTGACGGTGCTGTCGACCTCGGACCGCAAGAAGGCCGACGCCGAGCGGATGGGCGCGACGCATTTCCTGATCAACTCGGACGCGGCCGCGATGAAGGCCGCGCGCGAGGGATTCGACCTGATCATCAACACCGTCTCGGCCACGCACGAGATCGCCAGCCATGTCGGCCTGCTGGCCCGGGACGGGACCATGGTCATGCTGGGCCTGACCACCGAACCCCTGCCGGTGATGGCCCTGCCGCTGATCGGCCGCCGCCGGCGTATCGCCGGCTCCCTAATCGGGGGCATCCGCGAGACCCAGGAGATGCTGGACTTCTGCGCCGGGCACGGCATCGCCTGCGACATCGAGGTGATCGCGCCGGACCAGATCAACGAGGCCTATGCCCGGATGGAGCGGTCGGACGTGCGCTACCGGTTCGTGATCGATATGGCGAAAATCTGACGGAGGCTGGTTAGTGGTTGGTGGCTAGTGGTTAGTGGCTGGCCGGCGCCTGTGTGGCGGCGCGGACAGCGCCGCCCTTCCGCAAGCCGTGACGCTGCAATCACCAACCACCAGCCACTACCCACCCTTCCCGCGCAACCGGCATCCGGCTAAGCATAGGCGTTGAAGGCCGCGCGATAGACGGGGCTCCAAGGGACAGGGAAACGGACATGGCACGAGTGGCTCTGGTCACGGGCGGCACCCGCGGCATCGGCAAGGCGATCGTCCAGCGGCTGAAGGAGGACGGCATGGCCGTCGCCGCCGGCTACTCCGGCAATGAGGAGGCGGCCCGGGCCACGGCCGAGGCGCTCGGCGTCATGGTGGTCAAGGGCAATGTCGGCTCGTACGAGGATTGCCAGCGGGCCGTGGCCGAGGTCGAGGCGGCGCTGGGGCCGATCGACACCCTGGTCAACAACGCCGGCATCACCCGCGACGGCTTCTTCCACAAGATGAGCGCCGAGCAGTGGTCGGACGTGATCCGGGTCAACATGGACAGCGTCTTCAACATGACCCGTCAGGTGATCGGCGGCATGCGCGACCGGGGCTTCGGGCGGATCGTCAACATCAGCTCGATCAACGGCCAGAAGGGCCAGATCGGCCAGACCAACTATTCCGCGGCCAAGGCCGGGATGATCGGCTTCACCAAGGCGCTGGCGCTCGAGAACGCCCGCAAGGGGGTCACGGTGAATTGTATCGCGCCCGGCTATATCGACACCGAAATGGTCGGGGCCATGGACGAGAAGGTGCTGGCCGGAATCGTCGCCCAGATCCCGGTCGGAAGACTCGGAAAAGGCGAGGAAATCGCCGATATGGTCTCGTGGCTGGCCGGTGAACGTGCCGGATATGTCACAGGCTGCACCCTGTCGTTGAACGGCGGTCAATATCTGGTTGGCTAGGGCGCGGCCGCCCAAAATCCGCCGCGCGGCGATTGCACGACAATCGGCATGGAGTTGACGGCGAGGGTCAGAACGGCGCGGAGGCCGCTTCCGACCGCGATGGCGATCGCCCTCGCGGCGGCCGGGCTGTCTGTGCTGGCCATCCCCTCCGACGCCGCCGCCCAGACCCGCGGCAACGCCCAGGCCGAACAGGGCCAGTCGCTGCGCGACCGCCGCCCTTCGAGCCCCGCCCTGCCGCCGGTCGGTCGCTATGTGGCGGATTCCGGCGAGGGCTTCATTCTCGACCGCTCAGGACGCCATCCGCTGGTGCGCTTCGAGCGCCGCGACGAGACCTGGGTGCTGCGCCCGAGCGCTGCGCCGCGGGGCGACGTCATCTATCGCAACGACGCCGGCGACCAGGTGCTGAGGGTGACTCCCAACGGCGGCATCACCGTCTATACGCCGCGATCCCCGGGCGGTTCGCCCGCCTCGTTCAGCGGCGCCGGCCAGAGCCTGACCCCGCCCACCCTGGGTCCGCGCCTGCTGTTCCAGCTGATGGCGCAACGTAGCTACATGGTCAGCCAGGTGGTCGGACGGCTGGTCGAGGTCAACCTGGACGGCGACCAGTCGGAAGCGCTGTGCGTCGAGGCCCTGGTGGTGACCACCGAGGCGGTGATCCGCATCGCCCGTTCGCCGACCGCCCGGCAGTATGTCAGCGACCTGCGCAGCATCAGCATCATCGAGGGCGACCGGGCCGGGGTGACCTATGCGCGCGGGCGTCTGGTCGTCACCGTGGACCCGAGCGAAGGCATGGCCGGGCGGCCCTCGTCGGCCCGGGTGATCCGCGCCGTCCTGCCCCGCTAGCCGGCGAAGCCGTCCTTGGCCGCCCGCCGGACCGCGAAGTCGGCGACGTCGGCGGCGCGCAGGAAGGG
Source organism: Brevundimonas sp. (assembly GCA_015234495.1). Classification (GTDB taxonomy): domain Bacteria; phylum Pseudomonadota; class Alphaproteobacteria; order Caulobacterales; family Caulobacteraceae; genus Brevundimonas. The sequence goes on from JADGMZ010000080.1 coordinate 3,490, forward strand.
ATTGAAGGCCTTTTCGACGCCGATGGTGGTCGGCACGGTCGGCCGGGCGTGTTCGCGCGCCGCGAAGACCGCCGCCGCATGCGCCGCCATTTCGGGCCGGTCATCGAGGCTGAGAGCGAAGCGGGCGTTGGCGGCGGTGTATTCGTGGGCGCACCAGACCGTGGTCTCGTCCGGCCAGGCCGCGAGCCCTTGCAGGCTGTCCCACATCTGTTCAGGCGTCCCCTCGAACAGTCGGCCGCAGCCGAGCGCGAACAGGGTGTCGCCGACGAAGGCCTGGCCGCCGGCGGCGTCGCGATAGACGATATGGCCGAGGGTATGGCCGGGCGTGTCGGTGACCTCCAGCGCGGTCTCGCCCAGGCTGACCATCTCCCCGCCGCGCACCACCCGGTCCAGCGGCGCGGCCCGCCGCACTTCTTCCGGGCCGACGATGTCGCAGCCGGTCGCGGCCTTGACGGCGGCGTTGCCCTGGGTGTGGTCGGGATGCCAGTGGGTGTTAAGGATCAGGTCCAGCCGCCCCCAGCCCGAACGTTCCAGTTCGGCGAGGATGACCCCGGCGTCGGGGGTGTCGACGGCGGCTACAGCGCCGGTATCGCGGTCTCGGACCAGAAAGCCGTAGTTGTCGGACAGGCAGGGGAACAGGCGAACGTCGAGGGGCATGCCGCATTCTAGCAGCGGCCCTTCCCGCGGCCTATGGTAGGCGGATGCGACGCAGCATCGAGGAGCTTCGGACCTTCTACGGCGAGCCGGCCGGGGCGCTGGCGCGTCGGCTGCTGGCGCGTCGGCTGGACGACGCCTGGGGCGAGGCGGCGGGCTGCGACGTTCTGGGCCTCGGCTATGCGACCCCGTGGCTGGACGCCTTCATAGGGGCCCGGCGGGTGGTCGCCGCCATGCCGGGCGGCCAGGGGGTCGAGCTGTGGCCGGCGGCGGGCCGGAACCGCACCGTGCTGGTCGACGACCGCCGTCTGCCCTTCCCCGCCGGCGGCTTCGATCGCATCCTGCTGGTCCACGCCCTGGAAGAGGCGGACGACGCCGCCGGCCTGCTGGCCGAGGCGGTGCGGGCGCTGTCGCCGGCGGGGCGGATCATCCTCATCGCCGCCGCCCGCGGAGGGCTGTGGTCGCGGGTCGAGTCGACGCCCTTCGGCTACGGACGGCCGTTCACCCGCCGCCAGCTGGAACGGCTGGTGCGCGAGGCCGGGCTGGAACCGACGGCCTGGTCCCAGACCCTGTATGTCCCGCCCTGGGGACCGCTGCTGCCGCTGGCGGACGGGTTCGAACAGGTCGGCCGGCGGATCGCCCCGGGGGCGGCCGGAGTCATCCTGCTGGAGGCGACGCGCCAGGCCTACGCCCGGGTGCATCCCGGCAGCGCCGTCGCCACGGCGCCCGCCCTGTCCCCGGCCCTGCACCCCCAGCCGGCGTCGCGTCTGCACAGGGACCGGCCCTGAACGGGCCCCGGCGCTTTGCAGGTTGGTCGCCAGGCCGTAAAGGGCGGGCATGCAGAGACTGATCCTGATGCGCCACGCCGAGGCCGAGCGGGCGGCCGGTTCCGGCCGTGACCGTGATCGCGCCCTGTCGGCGCGGGGACGGGTCGACGCCACGGCCATGGGCCGGGCGCTGGCGGCGCGAGGCTGGCGGCCGGACCTGGCCCTGGTGTCCCCTGCGGCGCGCACCCGCCAGACCTGGGACCTGCTCCACGACGCCTTCGGCGACGTCCAGATCCACGACGACGAAGCCCTGTTCAACGGCGGCGCCGACACCTTGCGCGGCCTGGTGGAGGAGGCCGGGGAAGAGGCCGGCTGCCTGATGGTGGTGGCGCACAACCCCGGCGTCCATGTGCTGGCGATGGAGTATCTGATCAGCAGCGCCGCCTCGCCGCCCGTGCTGGACCGGATGAGCGGCGGCTTCCCGCCCGGGGCGGCCGCCGTCTTCGGCGTCGACGCCTCGGGCCGGCTGGCGCTGGAGGCCCATCTGCTGCCCCGCGACCTGGGTTCGGAATGACCAAGGTCGCCTACAAGCTGGTCGACCGCGCCGAATGGGAGGCCGCGAGGGCCGGCGGCGCCTATGACGGCTCAGCCGTCGACCGCGCCGACGGCTACATCCACATGGCGACGGCGGCGGAGCTGGCCGAGTCGGCGCGTCGCCACTACGCCGGCCGCCAGAATCTGGTGCTGGTCGAGGTCGATCTGCCCGCGCTGGGCGAGGGGCTGCGCTGGGAGGCGTCGCGCGGCGGCGACCTGTTCCCGCACCTGTACGGCCCCCTGCCCCTTTCCGCGGCGCGGTCGGAGCGGCGGCTGGCCTTGGCCGCCGACGGGTCTCCGGCCTTCGAGGGCGGGGCGTCCGGATGGCCATGACCGACATCGGCGCCGCGGTACTGCGCAGGCTC
>JADGMZ010000081.1 GCA_015234495.1 Brevundimonas sp.
TCAGGCTCACGGCCTGGCCGCTGAAGTTGGCGACCGTGTCGGTCAGGGTGAACATATACTGTTCGTCGACGCTGACGCGGCGGGTGAAGCGCAGGCCGGCGCCGTTATCCCAGGTCAGGACCACCGGGGTCGTCGGCGTCAGGGTCGAGCCCTGGGTCAGACGCCAGGGGGTGGTCGGGCCGGGCACGCCGCCGGGGATGTTGGGGCCGGTCCAGCCGAACTGGGCGTAGAAGGCGTGCTTCATGCCCTCGGGGCGGAACAGCTCGACCGCCGGCGAATCCTTGTCGATGGTCTCGCGATAGCGGGTCAGGAACAGGTCGTCGATCCGGCCGCCGGTCAGCGACATGGAGCCGGTCAGGGTGCCCGTGCGGATCGGCACCCGGGCGCCGTTGCTGGCCAGGGCCACGGTGCGGTCCTCGGTGAAGACGGCGGCGCTGGGGGAGGGGGCGGTGACCGGGGCGGCGGTCGATTCCGCCGCCGCCAGCTGGGCCTCGCGCCGCTTCTGCGACTGCGGCTCCATCACGAAGAAGCTGTAGGCCAGCAGCATGATCGACGCGATCACGATGAAGACGATCGTGTTGCGGCTGTTGTTCTGGGGGGGCATGGAGATCAGGAATCCTGGCCGGCGGTCAAACTTGGGGCTTGGGGCGCGACATGGGGCGCCGGCCGCGGGGTCGCGAGCCTTGTAAGCGCCGATTTCACATCGTCAAGCAAACGGTCCCACGCACGGTCCGCCGTCCCCATGCGGGCGATGAAGACATAGTCGCTGCCCGGCCGCGCCAGCTGGGGGGCCAGGGCGCGCGCCGCCTCGCGCAGGCGGCGCTTGGCGCGATTGCGGACCACGGCCCCGCCGACCTTGCGCGTGGCGGTGAAGCCGAGACGCACCGTCGGATCGCCGTCGGCCCGGTCCAGCCGCTGGACGACCACGGCGCCGCGGGCCTCTGAAACGCCTTTCGCGGCCGCCAGAAACTGGGGCCGCGACTTCAGGCGTTCGATTTTGAACGGTTCGCTCATGCGCCCGCGTGCGAGCGCCAGGCGCTTAGGCCGTCAGGCGCTTGCGGCCCTTGGCGCGGCGGCGCTGGACGATCTTCTGTCCGTTCTTGGTGGCCATCCGCGAACGGAAGCCGTGACGGCGCTTGCGCACGAGTCGCGACGGCTGATAGGTCCGCTTCACGGTCGGCTCCTGGGACTGAGAACAAGGTGGGCGGCGGAAAGTGGTCCGTCGCGGGAAGGGCGGGCGTATAAGCGGGGACGCCCGTGGTGTCAACGCCGAGGGGCGTCAGCGGAGAGACGATGCGCCGGGTGAAACGCTTTCTGCCCCTCATCGCGCTGGGATGCGTCATCATCCTCATATTCGCCATGGGCTGGAACCGCTACCTGTCGCTGGACACCCTGCGCGACCACGGCCAGACCTTCCGCGACTTCACCGCCGCCAACTATGTGGTCAGCCTGCTGCTGCTGATGCTGCTGTTCGCGGTGCTGACCGCCAGCGTCGTGCCCGGCGTCTTCTTCGTCACCATCACCGCCGGCTATCTGTTCGGGCCGTGGGTCGGAGGCGTCGCGACCTCGATCGCCGCCACGGCGGGGGCGCTGGCGGTCTATGGCGTGACCCGCACCGCTCTCGGCGACGCCCTGCGCCGCAAGGCCGCGCGCGACGCGGGCATGATGCACAAGGTCTGCATCGCCATCGACCGGGACACCTTCTGGTATGTGCTGGCCTCGCGGCTGGCGGTGGTGGTGCCGTTCCACATGATCAATGTCGCCGCCGGCCTGATGGCGGTGCGGCTGGCGCCCTACACCATCGCGACGGTGATCGGTCTGTTGCCGGCGCATATCATCTACTGCTGGATCGGGGCGCGGCTGAACGCCCTGTTGGCGGCCGATCCGGACCCCGACATCCAGGCCCTGTTCGCCCAGTTCTGGGCCCCGATGACCGGGGTGTTCGTGCTCGCCGTGGTGCTGCCCTTCGCCATGAAGGGTCTGCAGTCGGCCTTGCGCCGGCGGAGCCGGGCATGAGCGAGGCAGCGAATGGCCCAAGCTTTGCGTTAGGGGAGGCATGAGCGAGGCGCGGCCCCTGCTGAACGACGTCAGACGGCGCATCCTGCCGACGGGCTGGCGCGACCGGCTGCGCTTCAACGCGCCGGACGCCCTGGCGTGGCGTCTGTTGCTGCTGACCGTCGCCTTCACCGCCGCGGTCGAGGTGCTGATCGTGGCCCCCAGCGCCGCCAACTTCCACGAGCGCTGGCTGCTGGACCGGCTGCAGTCGGCCGAGCTGGCCTCGGTCGGGGTCGAGGCCCTGCCCTATTCGGCGGTCGAGGACGACACGGCGGAGCAGCTGCTGGCCATCGGCGGGGTGCAGGCGGTGGTGGTCGGCGACCAGGGGGTGCGGCGGCTGCTGCTGCAGGCGCCGAACCTGCCGCGCACGCCCGAGCTGATCGATCTGCGCCGCGACCGGCCGCTGGCGCGGTTGCTGGATCCGTGGCGGACCCTCAGCGGCCACCCGGACCGCTCGATCCGGGTGCAGGCGCGGCCGCGCTACCGTTCCGGCGACTTCATCGAGGTCTTGGCCCCGGCCGAACCGCTGAAGGTCGAGCTGAGGGCCTTCCTGCTCAACAGCCTTCTGGTCTCGCTGCTGCTGTCGCTGGTGGCCGGGGGGCTGCTCTATGGCGGCCTCGCCTTCCTGGTGCTGCAGCCGCTGCGGCGGGTGACGCGGTCGATCGAGCGCTTCGCCCTCGATCCGGACGCCGAGGGCGATCCGCCCAGCGACCGCCAGGACGAGATCGGCCGCGTCGAGCGCGAACTGGCGCGGATGCAGGACGAGGTGCGCCAGTCCCTGCGCTCGCGGGCCCGGCTGGTGGCGCTGGGCGAGGCGGTGGCCAAGATCAACCACGACCTGCGCAACATGCTGACCTCGGCCCAGATCGCCTCGGAGCGGCTGGCGGACTCGCCCGATCCGCAGGTGGCCAAGGCGCTGCCGCGTCTGGAGCGGGCGCTGGGCCGGGCCGCGGCCCTGTCGCGCAATGTGCTGGAATACGGCCGCAGCGAGGAGCCTGAGCCGCAGCGCGGCCGCTTCGCCCTCGGCCCGGCGGTGGCCGTGGCCGCGGAGGACGCCGGCCTGTCCGACGAGGGGGTCAGGCTGACGCGGGCGATCCCGGCGCGCCTGACGGTCCACGCCGACCCCGACCAGCTGCACCGGGTGCTGGTCAATCTGATGCGCAATGCACGCCAGGCCATCGAGGGCGACGCGGCGCGGGTCGGCCGCAAGGGCGTCGTCCGGGTCAGCGCAGTCCACGAGGGGGGCGAGGTCGTGATCCGGGTCGCCGACGACGGGCCTGGCATCCCGCCGCGCCTGTCGGACCAGCTGTTCAAGCCCTTCGTCAGCGGGCGCAGCTCGGACGGGACCGGCCTGGGCCTGACCATTTCGCGCGAACTGGCGGTCAACCACGGCGGGGATCTGCAGCTGGTCGGGACGGGGCCGGACGGGACGACCTTCGAACTCCGGCTGCCCGACTGACGGCGCCAAATCGCGCGACCGGCGTTATCAGTCGTAGATCGCCGCGAAACGGCCCAGCTTGAAAGCGAGGCCGTAGTCCGAAGGAGTTTCGAGATGATCCGACCGACCCTGATCGCCGCCGCCGCCGTTGTTCTGGCCGCCGCGCCCGTGCTCGCCCAGACCGCCCCGCCGCCAGCCGACGCCGAGCCGGGCTCCGAGGCCTGGCTGCGCCAGCGCGGCGAAATGTACAGGCGCGCCCCCGATTCCGAGCAGGATCCGGCCGAGGTCGCGGCCACGGCGCGCCTCAACGCCGAGATCGCCGCCCGCAACAGCGCCGCGGCCGAGACGGACGCCGAGGCGGCGGTCTCGTTCGAGCAGCGCAACGCCGAGTGGCGCGCCGAGACGGCGCGGCTGGAGACGGAACGGGCGCAGTGGGAAGCCAACGCCTCCGCCGCCAATGCCGCCCAGGCCCGGTGGGAGCGCGACTTGGCCGCCTGGGAGGCCGAAGTGGCGGCGTGCCGGCGCGCCGGCCGGGTCTGCATCACCCCGCCGCCGCCGCGGCCCTGATCCCGGCGCCGGACATTGCGGCGGGGCGGCGCGCGTGAGACCGTGCGCCGCCGTCCCGGGGGAACGCCGCCATGACCGACGCCGCCGCCGATCCGCCTGACGCCGCGCCGGTGGTCGACCGGCGGGCCGACCGACCGCTGGGCGGCGGGCGGGTCGACGTCTGGCGGCACCCGGCCGCGGTGCGGATCACCCACTGGCTCAATGTCGTCGCGGTCGTCGTCCTGCTGATGAGCGGGCTGAACATCCTGGCGGCGCATCCGCACCTGTACTGGGGCCTGCGCTCGACCTTCGCCGATCCGTGGCTGAGCACGCCGACGGTCCCGGACTGGCTGCTGATCCCGCAGGGGCGCAACCTCGCCGGGGCGCGCAACTGGCATTTCCTGTTCGCCTGGGTCTTCGTCATCAACGGCCTGGCCTATCTGGCCTTCGGCCTGTTCACCGGCCGGTTCGGCAAGCGCCTGTGGCCGACCGGCGGCGACCTGCGCGAGTTCTGGCCTTCGGTGAAGGACCACGCCCGCTTCCGCTTCCCCGCCGACGACCACGCCCGGGCCTACAATGTGCTGCAGAAGCTGGCCTATCTGGCCATGGTGCTGGTCATGCTGCCGATGATGCTGGTCACCGGCCTGTCGATGTCGCCGGGGTTCAACGCCGTCGGTGGCGTCCTGCTGGAGATCATGGGCGGGCGGCAGTCGGCGCGGACCTTGCACTTCATCTCGGCCGGGCTGATCGTCGGCTTCATCGTCATCCACGTCGGGCTGGTGGTCTGGACCGGGCTGTTCAACAACATGCGGTCGATGATCACCGGCTGGTTCACCCTCCAGCCGCCGGGCGCGACGGCGGGGCCCCGGCGGCGGCGCCGGGACGAGGGCGGGACGTCATGAACCGCCGGCGCTGGCTGACAGGGGCGGCTGCGACTGCTGTGGCGTCGGTCGTCGCCGCCTGCGGCGAGGCGGGCGGGCGGCTGTCGGAACAGGCGCGGCGCATGGGCGAGGGGCTGACCCGCCGGGCCCAGCGGCTGCTGATCCCCGCCGACGCCCTGGCCCCGACCTACAGCCGGGCGGACATCTCGCCGGACTTCCGGGCCAACGGTTCGATCCATCCGGCGGCGTCCGACTACCGGGCGCTGGAGGCGGGCGGGTTCGCTGACTATCGCCTGGTCGTCGACGGCCTGGTCGATCGGCCGCTGTCGCTGAGCCTGGCCGAGCTGCGGGCGCGGCCGGCCCAGACCCAGATCACCAAGCACGACTGCGTCGAGGGCTGGACCTCGATCGGCGAATGGACCGGCGTGCGGCTGGAGACCCTGCTGGACGAGGCGGGGCTGAAGCCGGAGGCCCGCTACATCGTCTTCCACTGTTTCGACGCGCTGGATCAGCGCGAGGACGGCGAGCGCTATTACGAGAGCATCGACCTGGTCGACGCGCGGCATCCGCAGACCATCCTCGCCTGGGCCATGAACGGCGAGACCCTGCCGGTCCCGCACGGGGCCCCGCTGCGCCTCAGAGTCGAACGCCAGCTGGGCTACAAGCACGCCAAATACATCCGCCGCATCGAGGCGGTGGAGAGCTTCGCCCGCCTCGGCCGCGGCAAGGGCGGCTACTGGGAAGACCGGGGGTACGAGTGGTACGCCGGGATATGACGGGGGCCGGTCAGGCCTCCGTCGTCTCCTCCTGCCGCTTCTTCATCAGGGCGTCGAAGCTGTCCCAGACGCCGGCGGCGCCGTGCCAGGAGCCCTTGGTGGCGGCCTTGGAGTATTCGGTGGCGCGGGCTTCGAAGAAGTTCG
>JADGMZ010000082.1 GCA_015234495.1 Brevundimonas sp.
CGGCGAGCAGGGCGAACACGCCCTGCTCGCCGACGCCGTCGGGGGACCGCGGACAAACTGACGCAGGCGCGTCACGGCCGGGGTTTGCGTCCGCGCAAGGTCGCCGGCGCCCCGGAAGGCGATGAGCCGCCCGACGCCTGCACCGGCCGCATGTCGCGGCGGATGGCGTCGTGGAAGACGAGTATGAAAGCGAAGATGATGCTGGCCGCGGCCGCGGGTGCGATGACGCTGGCCGGCGGCGCGGGCGGGGCCCTGGCCCAGGACGCCGGCTGGGACGTGGCGCGCAAGGGCGACTGGATCGTCACCGGCCGCGTGACGCAGGTGTCGAGCGACGCCGACGATTCGATCATGACGGCGGCCGGCGCCGACAGCGGCCTGAACGTGGACATCGGCGACAGCGTCGTGCCGACCTTGGGCTTCACCTACTTCCTGACCGACCACGTCTCGGTCGAGGCCATCCTCGGGGCCAGCAAGCACGAGATTCGCGCGCAGGGCGGGGCCACGGACGTCGCCGTGCACGAGACCTGGGTGCTGCCGCCGGTGGTCACCCTGCAGTACCGGCCGATGCCCGAGGCGCGCGTCAGCCCCTACGTCGGCGCCGGGGTCAACTATATGATGTTCTTCGAGGGACAGGACAAAAACGGCTTCGAGGTCGAGCTGGACGACGGCTTCGGCTACGCCCTGCAGGCGGGCGCCGACGTGGCCCTGAGCGGTCCGTGGACGCTGAACCTGGACGTCAAGCGCGTGTGGTTCGACGCCGGGGCGACCGTCAACGGCGGCGCGCTGGAGGCCGACGTCGGCCTGGACCCGTGGGTGATCTCGCTGGGCGTCGGGCGCAAATTCTGACGCCTGACTGACGGCGGCGCGGCCGGGCGGAGAGAGAAGGGCTTCCGTCCGGCCGCGCCGTGGGCTCAGATGGAGGCGAAGACGAGGAAGCGGCATGACCGAACCGACCATTCCCCCCATCCACAGCGGCGCCGTCGCCGCAGTGGCCGAGTTGCTGGGCTCGTCCCGGCTGATGGCGCTGGGCGTCAACCGCCCCGACGGCTGGCCGCAGGTGACCACGGTCGGCTATGTCGCCGACGGCCTGAAGCTGTATTTCGTCATCGCCCGCGACAGTCAGAAATTCCTCAACCTCCAGGCCGACCCGCGGGTCTCGGCCGCCATCCGTCCCGAGGGCGCCGACGGCGATACGGTGGGCGTCTCGGTGGCCGGCCGCGCCGAGGAGGTGACCGATCCGGCCGAGGTCGAGCGCATCAACCAGATGGTGTTCGAGCGCTACCCCGAGGCCCGCGCCTTCTGCCCGAGCGGGGCCTCGGTCGCAGTGATGCGGCTGGTCCCCGAGATCATCGCGCCGGTGGCGGTGATCGCCGGCCGCAGCCGGGCGCAGACCTACGCCATCGGCGAAGGGGGCGCGCCGCAGCCGGATCCGGGCGCGGGCCGCGGTGTCTCGGCCCTGTTCTGACCGGGAGCGGGCCTTGAAGATCACCGTCGTCGGTTCGATCAACCTGGATTTCGTGGCCGCCGCGCCCCAGCTGCCGCGGGCCGGCGAGACCGTGACCGGGGCGACCCTGGCGCGCCATCCGGGGGGCAAGGGCGCCAACCAGGCGCTGGCGGCGCGGCGGCTGGGGGCCGAGGTCCGCCTGATCGGCCGGGTCGGGAGCGACGCCATGGCGGGCGAGGCGACGGCCCTGCTGGTCACCGACGGCGTGGATGTGAGCGGCGTGGCCGCCGACGCCGACGCGCCGACGGGGGTGGCCCTGATCGCCGTCGATCCGTCGGGAGAGAACCAGATCGTGGTCGCCGCCGGGGCCAATCACGCCGTCCGGCCCGGGCAGCTGCCGCAAGGCTTCGATGAGGCCGTGGTTCTGCAGCTGGAGCTGCCGGTCGGGACGGTGGAGGCGGCGGTGGCGCGGGCGACCGGTTTCGTCTGCGTCAACCTGGCCCCGGCGGCGCCGGTGTCGGACGAGCTGCTGCGCCGCGCCGACCTGCTGGTGGTCAATGAGACCGAGGCGGCCTTCTACGGCGCGGCCCTGCACCAGGGCGGCGGCCGGGTGGTGACCACCCTGGGCGCGCAGGGGGCGGTGATGCACCGGAACGGCGTCGAGATCGCCCGCGCCGCGCCGCCGAAGGTGACGGCGATCGACGCCACCGGAGCGGGGGACGCCTTCGTCGGCGCGATCTGCGTGGCCCTGCTTGAGGGGATGGAGCCGGAGGCGGCGCTGAGCTTCGCCTGCGCCGCCGGGGCGCTGGCGGCGACACGGCCGGGGGCCCAGCCGTCGCTGCCGACCCGGCCCGAGGTCGAGAGCCTGATCGGTTGAGGAGGACTCGCCCCGCGATTCCGCCGATGCCGTGAGTCAGCTCTCTGATGATTGCCTGAGCGAAATCTCCGATTTCGCCCGGGCGATCATTACACGCTCGTAACTTGGGAGGCGGGAAGGGGGCTGGCAGGGTCGCAGACCTGTTCCGATCGCTGCCCTTGGGGGACCCCCATGATGACCCGCACCGCCGCCCTGCTGGGGGCCTCGCTCCTGGTCCTCGCCACGCCCGCCTTCGCCCAGGAGGCGTCCCCGGTCGCCGTGCCGCCGCTGGAGTTCCAGCACCGCGAGCTGGCCAACGGCCTGGACGTCTATTCCATGCCGGACCCGAGCGCCGGCACGGTGACGGTGACCCTGTGGTACGACGTCGGCGGCAAGGACGACCCCGAGGGCCGCTCGGGCTTCGCCCACCTGTTCGAGCACATCCTCAGCCGCAAGACGGTCAATCTGCCCTACGGCCAGATATCGACCATCGTCGAGAACGCCGGCGGCACCCGCAACGCCTCCACCGGACAGGACTTCACCAACTATTACGAGACGGTGCCGCCGCAGTATCTGGAGACCATGCTGTGGACCCATGCCGAGCGCATGGCCCGGCCGGTGGTCGACCAGGAGGTGTTCGACACCGAGCGGTCGATCGTCCAGGAGGAGCTGCGCCAGCGGGTCTATGCGCCGCCGTACGGGCGGCTGGGCCGGTTCGTGATCGGCGACAACAGCTTCGACGAGAGCATCTACCGGCGCAGCGTGATCGGTTCGCTGGAGGAGCTGAACTCGGCCCGCATCGAGGACGCCCGTGCCTTCCACGAGGCCTATTACCGGCCGGCCAATGCGACGATGATCGTGTCGGGCAATTTCGATGCGGCCGAGCTGAACCGGCTGGTCGACCGCTATTTCGGCGACATCCGCAATCCGGAGCGGCCGACGCCGGTGTTCGAGCGACCGATGGAGACGCCGCGCACGACTCCGCGGATGGTCGAGGCCTATGCGCCGAACGTGCCGCTGCCGGCGGTGGCGGCGATCTTCCCCGGCGTGGCGGCGGACCAGGCGGATGCGGCGGTGCTGGACGTGCTGCAGGCGATCATGTCGCGCGGCGAGAGCTCCCGCCTGTACCAGGCGCTGGTCTATGAGAGCCAGTTGGCGGCCAGCGCCGGCTTCGGCCAGAACGACATGGAGGAGGATGGCGTCATCACCGTCTCCGCCACGGTCGCCCAGGGCAAGGCCATCGCCGACGTCGAGGCGGCGCTGAACGCCGAGCTGGAGCGGGTGCGCAACGCGCCGGTGACGGCGGCGGAGCTGGCCGAGGCCAAGACCGAGATCATCGCCTCGGCCCTGCGCCAGCGCGAGACCGCCTCGGGCCGGGCCTTCATCCTGGGCCAGTCGATCGTATCGCAGAACGACCCGCGCGCCGCCGACGAACGGCTGGCGGCGGTGCAGCGGGTGACGGCGGAGGACGTACAGCGCGTGGCCCGCCAGTACCTCGACGAGCAGGCGCGGGTGTCGATCCGCTATCAGGACGAGAGCCAGCGGCCGGAGGGCGTGCCCGAGGACAGCTGGCGCAATCCGGCCCCGATACCGACCTTCCTGAGCGTGCCGCCGGCGGTGCTGCCGCCAAACGAACTGCTGCCCGAGGACCAGCGGACGGCCCCGCCGACGCCGGGCGAGCCGCGCGCCGTCGTGGCTCCGTCGGTGGCGGAACGCACCCTGCCGAACGGGCTCAGGGTCATCGTGGCCAGGTCGACCGCCCTGCCGATCATGAACGCCCAGCTGGTGCTGGGCGGCGGAGCGGCGGCCGATCCGGCCGACCGGCCCGGACTGGCGACCATGACGGCGGCCCTGGTCTCGCAGGGCGCCGGCGGCCGCTCGGCGCCGGAGATCGCGCGGACGCTGGAGGCCCTGGGCGCCAATGTCGGCGGCGGGGCCGGATCGGACGCCACCCAGATGTTCGTTTCGGCCCCGATCGCTTCGGCCGACGCGGTCGGCGCGGTCCTGGCCGACGTGGTGCAGCGCCCGGACTTCGCCGAGGCCGAGGTGGCGCGCAGCCGCACCCAGGCGGTGAACGGCCTGCGGGTCAATTTCAGCCAGCCGGGGCCGCTGGCTTCGGCGGTGCTGAACCGGCTGATCTACGGCGCGGCGCCCTACGGGGCGCCGACCTCGGGCACGCCGGAGTCGGTGGCGGCGATCACCCGTGAGGAGATCGTCGCCTTCCACGACCGCTGGTGGCGGCCGGACAACGCCACGGTGATCGTCACCGGCGGCATGACGCCCGAGGCGGCCTTCGCCTGGGCCGAGCGGACGCTGGGCGGCTGGCAGCGGCCGTCGACGCCGAAGCCGACGGTGGGCGAACGCGCCGGCGAACCGTCCGGGCCGCGGGTGGTGGTGGTCGACCTGCCGGGCGCCGGCCAGGCGGCGGTGACGGCGGCGGTGCGCGGGCCGCGCCGCGGCGACGACGCCTACTATCCTCTGCTGGTCGCCAACGCCGTGATGGGGCAGGGCCAGAACGGGCGGCTGTTCCAGGAGATCCGGGCCAAGCGCGGCCTGAGCTACGGGGCCTATTCCACGCTGGGCGCGCGGGCGGAGGCGGGGGCGCTGACGGCCTCGACCCAGACCAAGAACGAGAGCGCCGCCGAGGTCGTCGGCCTGGTGCTGGCCGAGTTCGACCGGCTGGCGGCCGAGCCGGTGGCCGACGCGGAGGTGACCAACCGCGAGACCTTCATCACCGGCGGCTTCTCGCGCTCGCTGGAGACCACCGGCGGGCTGGGCGGACAGCTGGCCGGGGCGGTGATCGACGGCCTGCCGCTGTCGGAGATCGAGACCTATCCGGGCAGGATCGCGGCCACCACGCCGGACAGCCTGCGCCAGGCGGCGGGGATCGTCAGCGCCGAGGACGCGGTGGTGGTCGTGGTCGGCCAGGCCGACATGTTCATCGACGAGCTGCGCGCGGCGCATCCGGGCGTGGTGGTGATCCCGGCGGCGGAGCTGGACCTGAACAGCCCGACGCTCGGGTTGTGAGCATGGTTTCCTCCCCGTTCGCATCGCGAATGGGGAGGGGGACCGCGAAGCGGTGGAGGGGCCGGTGGGTCCGGACTGGCTACCGGCCATCGAGTAGAAATCGAGGATGTAAGGGCCGATGGGGTGCTGGCGGCGGAACTTGTAGCCCCCAAGTTTGTGGCCCTTGAGACAGCTCCAGAGCCGGGCCTCCGGCGGCGTCATGCGGCGCCGCATCCGGGCGGCGCGCTGGTAGATGTCCGGTTCTGAGGCCACCAGCCCCTCCACCGCTTCGCGGTCCCCCTCCCCATTGCTGCGCAACGGGGAGGAGTGTCCAGTAGGCGCCTACTGGAGGTGGTTACCGTCCCCGGAACGCCCGGATCGCGTCCACGGTCCGCTTGACCTGCGCCTCGATGCCGGTCCAGTCGCCGGCCTTCACCGCCGCGTCGGTGACCAGTTTGGAGCCCATGCCGGCGGCGACGATTCCCGAGCCGAAC
>JADGMZ010000083.1 GCA_015234495.1 Brevundimonas sp.
GGACCGACGGGTGCAGCTGATCCTGCGGCGCATGGAGGGGCCGGACGACGGCGCCCCGCGCCTGATCGCCCAGATCTTCGACGCCACCGCCCAGTACGCCCGTGAGCTGGAGCTGGAGTCGGCGCGGGCCGAGGCCGAGGCGCGTGAGGCCGGCAAGAGCCGCTTCCTCGCCAATATGAGCCATGAGCTGCGGACCCCGCTGAACGCCGTGCTCGGCTTCTCGGACATCATGCGCCAGCGGCTGTTCGGACCGATGCCCGATCGCTACGGCGCCTATGTCGACAATATCCACGAGGCGGGCGGCCATCTGCTCGATCTGATCAACGACGTGCTGGACGTCTCGAAGATCGAGGCGGAGCGCTATGTGCTGACGCTGGAGCGGTTCGACGCCCGCGAGCTGGTCTCGGCCGCTGTCGCCCTGATCCGGGTCACGGCCGAGGACAAGGGCGTGCTTCTGACGGCGGTGCTGCCGCCCGAGCCGGTCGAGGTTTCGGCCGACAAGCGGGCCGTCCGACAGATCGCCCTGAACCTGCTGTCCAACGCCGTGAAATTCACCCCGGCGGGGGGGACGGTCACGGCGTCCATTGAGGCTGTCGGACCCTATCTTGAGATCGTGGTGGCCGACACCGGCGTCGGCATCGCCCCCGAGGACGTGCGCCGCCTCGGCCGCCCGTTCGAGCAGGCCGGCGCCATCGAGCAACGCCGCCAGGGGACCGGTCTGGGGCTGTCTCTGGTCCGTGCCTTCGCCGAGCTGCACGGGGGTCGGATGAGCATCGACAGCACCCTCGGCGAAGGCACGGCCGTCACCGTGCGCCTGCCCGTGGCGCAGGTGGCGCGCGCCGCGGTGCCCGAGGGCGGGGCCGAGATCATTCCGCTGACGGTGGCGGGCGGAAAGTAGTCGGCGCCTGGCGCGCCGTCAGCGCCCCTTCCGCTGCTGCATGACGAAGCCGATGACCTTGGCCGCCGCCTCGAAATGCTCGCGCGGGATGGTCTCATCGACGTCGACGGCGGCGTAGAGGGCGCGGGCCAGCGGGACGTTCTCGACGATCGGCACGGAATGTTCGCGGGCCACCTCGCGGATGCGCAGGGCCACGGCGTCGACGCCCTTGGCGACGCAGACGGGGGCGGGGTCGCCGTCGTTCGGCTCGTAACGCAGGGCTACCGAATAGTGGGTCGGGTTGGTGATGACGACGGTGGCCTTGGGCACGTTCTGCATCATCCGCTGGCGGCTCCGCTGCGCCCGGATCTGCTTCAGCTTGGCCTTCACATGCGGATCGCCCTCGGACTGCTTGTAGTCCTCCTTGAGCTCTTCCTTGGACATCTTCATCCGCTCGGCGAAGCGGTGGCGTTGCCAAAGGTAGTCCGCGCCGGCCGTGAGGCCGAGGAAGACCAGGGCCGAGACCATCAGGGCGATGGCCAGGTCGCGGGCCATCGGCAGGATCATGGACGGCGGCATGGCGGCCATGTTCTCGAACTCACGCAAATGCGGCTTCAGCACCATCCAGCAGATGACGCCGACCGCCACGAGCTTGAGCAGGGTCTTGACGAACTGGACCATGCCATCCGGTCCGAAGATGCGCTTGAAGCCCTTGAGCGGACTGAGCTTGGACCAGTCCGGCTTGATCTTCTCGCCGGTGAAGATCAGGCCGGACTGGGCCAGGTTGCCGCCGGCGCCGCCGAGGATGGTGGCGAACATCACCGCGCCGAGGAACGGTGCGACGGTCCAGACGGCCTGGGCTCCGATCTCGACCCCCGCGCCCGCGTCGAGGCCGCCCATCATGGCGTGCGGCCTTGCGATGAAGGGCAGCAATTGTTCGGCCATGGAGGTCGCGAACCAGCCGCCGGCCATCAGCACCACGGCGGCCGCGCCCATCAGCGACAGGGCCGAGGCGACATCCGGCGACTTGGCGACATCGCCCTTCTTTCGCGCGTCCGCGAGCTTTCGCGGGGTGGCCTCTTCTGTCTTCGACTCGGGATCGGGCGCGTCAGCCACCGGCCCCTCCGACGAAAACATTGGCCAGGGCGCGGTAGCGGTCGATGAAGACCGTTCCCAGCACGCCGAGGCTCAGGGCGAACACCGACAGGCCCAGGATGATGCTGAGCGGGGCGGCGGCGAAATAGACCTGGAAGGCGGGCATGACCCGCCCGACCAGGCCCGAGGCGAGATTGAAGATGATGGCGAAGACCAGCACCGGCGCCGCCAGCTGCACGCCCAAGGTGAAGGCGTCGGCCAGGGTCCGCATCGCCATGCTGACGAAGTCCCCGGCGACCAGCGGCCTCACCGGCGCGATCAGTTCGTAGGAGCCGACCAGGCCGGCGATGAACAGGTGGTGGGTGTTGGTGGCGAAGATGAGGGTGGTTCCCAGCAGCATCAGAAACGCCGACAGGGTGCTGCCCGGCGAGGCCTGCATGGGATTGGCGGTCTGGGCGAAGGCGAGGGTCGACTGCAGGGCGACGACCTCGCCGGCCGTCGACAGGGCGGTCAGGAACAGGCGCAGCAGGGCGCCTATGGCAAGGCCGACCAGCACCTCGCGGATGATCCACCCGGCCATGCCTCCCAGCGTCTCCGGAAGGGCGGGCAGGTTGCCGGCGACCAACGGCCAGAGGGCCAGCGACACGACCAGCGCCAGCGACAGGCGGATGCGCGGCGGCACATAGCTCTCGCCCACGCCGGGCAGCATCATCAGCACGGCGCCGATGCGCCCGAAGATCAGGGCGCCCTGCCAGACCTGGTCGGCGGTGGCGTAGGGTTCCACCCGGCTACATGCCGGCGATTCGAGCGGCGATACTCTGCATGAAACCGCCCAGCATGGCCCCCATCAGCGGCAGGAACAGCAGCAGCGACACGAAGATGGCGATGATCTTGGGCGCGTAGATCAGGGTCTGTTCCTGAATCTGGGTCAGGGCCTGGAACAGGCCGATGACCACGCCGACGACCAGGCCGACCATCAGGATCGGCGCAGCCAGCTGGATGGTCAGCCACAGGGCGTCCCGGCCCACATCCATAACTTCCGCGCCGTTCATTCCACGCCCCAGGCACTCATGACCCCGCGGGGCCGCACTGGGCAGAAACTGCCGGGAGTGTGGTTAACGCGGCGTTAGCGACACGAGGCTGGATCAAGGCCCCGCCCGCAGCGTAAAGCGGGCGCATGACCCAGCCCACCGTCTCCCAGTCCGAAGCCGAAGCCGCCGTCCGCACGCTGATCCGCTGGGCGGGCGATGATCCGGACCGCGAGGGCGTGCTGGACACGCCGGCGCGGGTGGCGCGCAGCTACCGCGAACTGTTCGCCGGCTACGACGTGGATCCCAGGGCGTATCTGGAACGGACGTTCGAGGAGGTCGGGGGCTATGACGAGCTGATCGTCCTAAAGGACGTCCGCTTCGTCAGCTTCTGCGAGCACCATATGCTGCCGGTGGTCGGTCGCGCCCATGTCGGCTACCTGCCGACCGACCGGGTGGTCGGCATCTCCAAGCTGGCCCGGGTGGTGCACGGCTTCGCGCGGCGGCTGCAGATCCAGGAGAAGATGACCTCCGAGATCGCCGTCGCCATCCAGGAGGTGCTGCGGCCGCAGGGCGTCGGCGTCGTGGTCGAGGCGGAACACAGCTGCATGACCCTGCGCGGGGTCAACACCGCCGGCTCGAGCCTGACCACCAGCCACCTCAGCGGGGTCATCCGCGACGACGCCCGGACGCGCGAGGAATTCCTGCGGCTGGTGCGCGGCTAGGTCCGGCGCCGGCTCTTGCCGATGATGGCCACGATGATGATCAGGAAGGCCAGCAGGCGGAGCAGGTAAAACGGGCTCTGCTCCTCTCGAGGCACCTCGAGGAAGATGGTCAGCAGCGGCGTGGCCGCGAATAGCAGGAAGGCGGCGGCGAAGGCGAGGAACAGCGAGTCGGCGGTGCGGCGCCAGAACTTGAGGAAGAAGACCGCGGCGATCGCGTAGCCCATGATGATGGCGCCGCCGGTCACTAGCGTGAAGGTCACCGGTCCACCTCCCAGATGAAGCCGTAGATCAGCACGCCGACCGCCGCCAGCGAGGTCAGCTGACGGGCCAGCGACAGATCCGCCGCCGCCAGCACCACCATGTCGAGCACCACCAGCAGGTTGTTGACCGCCAGCAGCGAGAAACAGACTGCGCTCCACAGCAGCAGCGGCTGCCCTGAGCGCCTCCACGACCGGACGAGCAGACCCGCGCACAGGGCGCTTGTCAGCAGGCACAGGCCGTAGACGGCCCCTGGTCCCCAGCCCATCACGACTTCCACCCTCCAAAACGGAACGAGTCCGCGAACCCCTTGAGCGGATCGGGCCGCCGCCGCGCGATGGTGTTGACCACGGCCACCGGCCGCTCACGGTAGGCGGCTTCAAGACCGTCGCATAGCGCGCCCAGCGTCGGCGAGGCGGGGGCGTAGCGGAAGCTGTCCTCCTCGCCGAGGACCAGACCCGCGCGCTCGAGGCCGCCCAGGCAATCATTGACCAGGGTGGTGTTGGCGCGGAGTTCGGCGACCAGCCGATCGACCGGCCACCGGCGTTCGCGGTCGCTGCGCAGCAGAAGCAGCGTCTCAAGTGCCCACACCGACGGAACGGCGCTCTCGATAAACGCCGAGAGGTCGGGGTTCAGCGGATCCGACGAAGGCGTCTTCACGCCGAGGTGGCGGGGTTGGGCCGGGACGACATGGCGCCGGACCCTAGCGCCTGAGAGTCAAATGGCAACGCAAGAGATTTCGGCCGTTCTGGGGAACCAAGCGAGGCGTTTCCGGTTTTTCGCAGTTGGTTCGGGGGAAGCAGCGCCATGCGATGACGGGAGCCTCAGGAAGGGTCGACACCGGTCCGGCCGTCCCGCTCGCGTCATCCTGCGGTCCTGCGCCTCCGGCTGAGGGTTCCCCGTCCCGCTCCGAAGGTCCAAGCATGTCGATCGCCGCCCTGGCTCCTGAACCCGCTCTTGATACGCGTCAGCTGCTTGCGGCCTTCCGGGCCTTCCGCCGCGGTGACTTCTCGGTCCGGCTGCCCGGCGACCTGACCGGCATCGACGGCGAGCTGGCCGAAGCCTTCAACGACGTGGTCGAGATGAACGACCGGATGAGCCGCGAGTTCAGCCGCCTGGGGGAGGCTGTCGGCCGGCAGGGCAAGATCAACAACCGCGCCCGGGTTCCGGCCGCGACCGGCTCGTGGGCGGCCAGCGTCGACGCGGTCAACACCCTGATCGCCGACATGGTGCACCCCACCGCGGAGATGGCCCGGGTGATCGGGGCCGTGGCCAAGGGCGACCTGTCGCAGACCATGGACCTGGAGAATGAGGACCGTCCCCTGCGCGGCGAGTTCCTGCGCATCGGGCGGGTGGTGAACACCATGGTCGGCCAGCTGGGCTCGTTCGCCTCGGAAGTGACCCGAGTGGCGCGCGAGGTCGGCACCGAGGGCAAGCTGGGCGGTCAGGCCAACGTCAAGGGGGTGGCCGGGGCCTGGAAGGACCTGACTGACAATGTGAACTTCATGGCGGCCAACCTGACCGGCCAGGTCCGCAACATCGCCGAAGTCACCACCGCCGTCGCCAACGGGGACCTCAGCCGCAAGATCACCGTCGACGTGAAGGGTGAGGTGCAGGAGCTGAAGAACACCATCAACACCATGGTGGACCAGCTGAACGCCTTCGCCTCGGAAGTCACCCGCATGGCGCGCGAGGTCGGCACCGAGGGCAAGCTGGGCGGCCAGGCGCAGGTGAAGGGCGTCACCGGCACCTGGAAGGACCTGACCGACAATGTGAACTTCATGGCGGCCAACCTGACCAGCCAGGTGCGCAACAT
>JADGMZ010000084.1 GCA_015234495.1 Brevundimonas sp.
CCGGCGCCGTGGCGGGCTTCGAGGCGCTGGCCCGCTGGCGCCATCCGCAGCGCGGCCTGGTGCCGCCCGACGAATTCCTCGGTCTCGCCGACGAAATGGGCCTGATGAACGAGCTCGGCCTGCTGATGATGAGCCAGGCCTCGCGCCAGCTGTCCGAATGGCTGGCCCGGCATCCCTCGGCGGGCAAGCTGTTCTGCAGCGTCAACCTGTCGGTGGGCGAGATCGAGCGCCCCAACCTGGTCGAGGACGTGGCCCGCATCATCACCGAAGCCGGTCTGCCCAAGGGCGCCCTGAAGCTCGAGGTCACCGAAGGCGACATCATGCGCGACACGACCCGCGCCGCCGCGACCCTGACCCGCCTGAAGGACGTCGGCGCCTCACTGGCCCTCGACGACTTCGGCACCGGCTTCTCGTCCCTGACCTGGCTGGCCAAGCTGCCGTTCGATACGCTGAAGATCGACCGCTATTTCGTGCTGACCATGGACAAGGACGAGGGCTCGGCGAAGATCGTCAAGTCGGTGGTCAACCTGGGTCGCGACCTGTCGCTGGAGGTCGTCGCCGAGGGGGTCGAGAACGCCGGCCTGGCCCGGCTGCTGTTGCAGGCCCAGTGCCATTACGGCCAGGGCTTCGGCTACGCCCCCGCCCTGCCGGCCCAGGAGGCCGAGGTCTATCTCAACGAGTCCCTGGCCGACGGCTCGGCGCCGATCAAGGCCCGCTCGGCCTGACCCCGGGGTCCGGCGCAACAGCCCTGGTCGTCGCCGGTCAACCTTGACGAGTGAACCCCGCCGGTATGGTATCCCGTCGAGGCTCTGCGGCGTCAACGGGAGGCCCGACCCATGCGTGCGTCACTTGTTTCCGCCCTTCTGGCCGTCGGAATGCTGGCCGCCCTCGGCGCCTGCGCCCAGACCGCCCCGATGACGCTGGCCGAGCGGACCGAACATTGTGAGCGGCTGGGAACCGGCCTGGAGGCCACCGGTCGCCAGACCGGCGACGCGCGCGAGGACTTCAGGTGCCGCCGGAGTCCCCACGCGACCACCTACGGTCACGGCAGGCAGAATTCCCACGACCGGACCGTGGGGAGAGACAAGATCATCAGAAGCGGCGGATAGGTCGCGGGCTCAGGCCCGACCGCTCTGCCCAGACAGCTGCGCCGGGTCGATGCCCAGGCCGGCCACGGCGCGCGCCCACTTGCCCCCATAATCGGGGTCGAAGATCAGGTCGGCGTCGGCGTCCATGGTCAGCCAGACGTTCTCGCCCAGCTCATCCTCAAGCTGGCCCTCGCCCCAGCCGGCGTAGCCCAGCAGCAGCACCGCGCGTCGCGGCCCGGTCTCGGGGTCGACCATCGCCGCCAGCGCCTCGCGCGTGCCGGTCATGGCAAGGCCGTCGCCGAAGGCCAGGGAAGCGTCCTCCGCCAGCCAATCGTCGGTGTGCAGGACGAAGCCGCGCTCGCGCTCCACCGGCCCGCCGACCAGCACCGCCCGCTCCGAGGCGGATTCCGGGGCCGGAGTCTCCAGCCTGGTCAGCACCGCCTTCAGGTCGACGCCCGGCGCCGGCCGGTCGAGGCGCAGCCCCATGGCGTGATCCGGCGCATGGGCGCAGACCAGGATCACGGCGTGCTCGAAGCGTGGATCGCTGATGCCGGGCATGGCGACCAGCAGGCGGCCCTCGAGGGAGTGGAAGTCGTCCATCCTCCTATCATCGGGAGCGGGCGGGGCCGGCGCAAGGCCGATGACGGCGGGAAAGCTTGGCGGGGCCGCCCGCAACCCCTATCTCGACCGCACGTTCGACCCTCACCATCCATCGGAGCCTGCCATGACCGTCCAGATCGGCGACCGCATCCCCTCGGCCACCCTGACCCGCGCCACCGACGACGGCCCGAGGCCGGTGTCCACCGACGACATCTTCGCCGGCAAGACCGTGGCCCTGTTCGCCGTGCCGGGGGCCTTCACCCCGACCTGCTCGGCCAAGCACCTGCCGGGCTTCAAGGAGCACCGCGAGGATCTGACAGGCAAGGGCGTCGACACCGTCGCCTGCCTGTCCGTCAACGACGCCTTCGTCATGGGCGCCTGGGCCGACAGCCAGGGCGTCGGCAAGGACGACATCGTCATGCTGGGCGACGGCAACGGCGACTTCACCCGCGCCCTCGGCCTGGGCATGGACGCCAAGGGCTACGGCATGGGCGAGCGCTCGCAGCGCTATTCGATGATCGTCAGGGACGGCGTCGTCGAAAAGCTCAACATCGAGCAGCCGGGCGAGTTCAAGGTCTCCTCGGCGGAACATCTGCTGACGCAGCTCTGATTCTCTCTCCGCTCATCCCGGCGACAAGCCGGGCCCGGCGCCCTGGATGATGGTTCGGCCGGATCGAACGGGGCGGGCGTCCTGCGCAACCGGCGTCACGCTGGACAGGACCGGGTCGCGGCTTTGGCCGGGATGAGCGGATGAAAACAGGCACAGACGTCTTCACCCCGGAGCAGCGCAGCGCCGTGATGCGGCGGGTGAAGGGGCGCGATACCGCGCCCGAACTCGCCGTGCGTCGCATCCTCAGGGCGGCCGGAATCGGCTATCGCCTCGGCGGCGCCGGCCTGCCCGGGCGACCGGACCTGGTCATGAAGGGGCGACGCACCGCCGTGTTCGTGCACGGTTGCTTCTGGCACGGCCACGCCTGCGCTCGCGGCGCACGCCAGCCCAGGACCAACGCCGCCTACTGGACCGGCAAGATCGATCGCAACCGCGCCCGCGACGCCGCGGCGCAGGCGGCGCTGCACGCAGGCGGCTGGCGGGTGGTGACGGTCTGGGAGTGCGAGATGAAGGCCCCCGGGTTTGCGGCCGGCCTGGTCGCGGCCGTCCGGGGTCAGGCCGCGGCGGACGCGGCCTCCGACGGCTCGCCGTCCTGAGCCATGGCCATGACGTGGTTGATGGCGCCCAGCAGCATCGGCGGGGTGATCGGCTTGGGCACGAAATAGGTCATGCCGGCCGCGGTGCAGGCGGCGATGTCTTCCGGCGAGGTGTCCGCCGTCACCGCGATCACCGGAACCTGGGCGTTGGGGCCGTTTCCGTCGCGGATCCGCCGGGTCGTCTCGCGCCCGTCGAGTTCGGGCATGCGCACGTCCATGAAGATCAGGTCGAAGCTGGACGTCTCGCAGATCTTCAGCGCCGCCATGCCGTCGGCGGCAGTGGCGATGTCGCAGCCCAGAGGCTGCAGGATCAGCTGGATGGCCCGGCGGTTGATGTCGTGGTCGTCGACCACCAGCACCCGCATCGGACGGCCTTCGTCCTCGTCCTCATCCTCGACAGGCCCGGCAGCGGCCTCCAGGGCCGGTTCCGGCGGCGTCTCGGTCAGCGACTGGGCGAGCGGCGCCGGCGTGGCCGGCTCGGCCCGCCGGCTCGAGGGCCGGATCGACAGGGCGCGGGCCACGGCGTCGCGGCTCTCCTGATCCAGGGCCGGGGCGACCACGGCGCCGGCTTCGGCCGGTTCCAGCCTCACCGCCAGGGTGAAGCTGGCGCCCTGGCCGACGCTGCTGCGCGCGGTCAGGCGACCGCCCATCAGTTCGGCGACCTGCCGGCTGATCGACAGGCCCAGGCCGGTGCCGCCGTGGCGGGCGCTGATCCCGTCGGCGGTCTGGTCGAAGGGGGTGAACAGCCGCGCCACCTGCTCAGGGGTCATGCCCGGGCCGGTGTCCGCGACCTCGATCAGCACGGCGTGGGCGCCCGAATCCTCGTTCCAGACCTTGAGGCGCAGGGTGATCGCGCCTTCCTGGGTGAACTTCATGGCGTTCGAGATCAGATTGTTCAGCACCTGCCGCAGCCGCATCGGGTCCCCGCGAACCAGGGCGGGGACTGTGGCGGCCCCCTCGACGCGCAGCTTCAGGCCCTTGGCCCGGGCCGGACCGCGCCAAAGGCGCACAGTCTGGTTCAGCAGTCCCCGCAGGCTGAAGTCGACCGCGTCGATCGTCATATGCCCCGCCTCGAGCTTGGCGTGGTCGAGCAGGTCGTCCAGCAGGGCCTTCATCATGAAGCCGGCGTCGCTGATCAGCCGGGCCTGGGCCCGGGCGCCGCTGTCCGAGGCGCCGCGCTCCAGCTCGGCCGAACCGGTCAGGATGGCGCTGATGGGGGTGCGTAGGTCGTGGCCGACGGCGGCCAGGAAGGCGCTGCGGCCCTCCATGATGCGTTCGGCTGCGGCGCGTTTCTCTTCGGCCTCGACGCGGGCGGCGCCCTCGGACTCGCGCGCCTGGTTCATGCGCTGCCAGGTCGACAGGCAGTAGGTGATGAACACCCCGACGGCGACGGCGGCGGCGGTGATGAAGGCTGGCGAGGCGCCGTAGGCGGCCATGAAGAACGGGGTCGAGGCGAGATAGAGGAACTGAGGCGTCACCGTCAGCACCAGCACCGCGGTCGAGCGCGGCGCATTGATCATCGAATAGACCGCCCCGGCGGACAGCAGCATGGCGGCGCAGATGCCGCCCATGGGCCCGCCGACCAACCACAGCGGAACGGCCAGGCTGCCGAAATAGCTGGAGTTGATGAACAGTATGATGTGCCCGGCCACGCTGCGCGCGCCGCGGAGGCGTTCCACCTTGCCGTCGTTGATCGGGCCGAACACCCACAGGTCGACCAGCTGGACCACGAAATAGCTCAGCACCCAGCCGGCGCTCAGCGACCAGCCGAGCAGCGGGCTGAACACCAGGGCGCTGGCGGCCGCCATGCCCAGCCGCTGCAGCAGCGCCTTGCGCCGCTGGCGAACGGCGCCGGCCCAGCTGTCGGCGGGGGTTGCGGCAGGCGTGACGGCTGTGGCGATCGCCATGCGGCTCCCTCGCGACAGGGCGAATTCGCCCGTGCCGCATCATGCCGGGCTTGCCCTAACGCTCTGTCAACGCGCCGTGCCGACGGCCTCCAGGGCTGTGGAGAAGCCATCGGCCTTCAGGCGCGCCGCCAGGTCGCGTTTGATACGCCCGACCAGGCCCGGTCCGTCGAAGACCAGGGCGCTGTAGATCTGCACCGCCGTCGCCCCTGCACGCAGGCGGTCATAGGCCTCGGCGCCCGAGTCGATCCCTCCGACTGCGATCAGCGGCAGGCGTCCGGCCGAAGCCTCGGCGGCGGCGGCCAGTGCAGCGCGCGCGCGTGGCTTCAACGGCGCTCCGGACAGGCCGCCCGCCTCGGCCCGGCGCCGCGACCGCAGCGTCCCGGGCCGGTCCAGGGTGGTGTTGGAGACGATCAGGGCGTCCAGACCATGATCCAGCCCGGCCTCGACGATCATGGCGATCTCGGCCGCCGTCAGGTCCGGTGCGATCTTGAGGAAGACCGGGGCGGGATCTCCCGCCCGCGCCTCGGCCAGCCGGCCCAGCAGGTCGTCCAGCGCGGCCCGGCCCTGCAGGTCGCGCAGGCCGGGGGTGTTTGGCGACGACACATTGATGGTGACATAGTCGGCCAGCCCCTTCAGCCGCATCAGGCCCGCGACATAGTCCGCGGCCTTGTCCGTCGTTTCCTTGTTCGCTCCCAGATTGGCCCCGATCACGGTCCCGCGAGGTCGGCAAGCCAGACGGTTGGCGAAGGCCTCGAGCCCGGCGTTGTTGAAGCCCATGCGGTTGATGATCGCCCGGTCCTCGGACAGGCGGAACAGGCGCGGCCTGGGGTTGCCCGGCTGGGGGCGCGGCGTCACCGAGCCGCACTCGACGAAGCCGAAGCCCAGGCGGGCCAGGCCGTGCAGCGCCTCGCCGTTCTTGTCCAGGCCGGCGGCCAGGCCGATCGGGTTCGACAGGCGCAGGCCTGCGATCCTGGTGGCCAGAACGGGGTCGT
>JADGMZ010000085.1 GCA_015234495.1 Brevundimonas sp.
TTCGGTCGGCGTCACCGACCGAAACGTGCGACACCAGCGGCGGGCGCGTCTCGGTCTTCGCGGTCATCGGCCTATTTCCACTCGACCTTGAGGATCTCGTAGGCCTTCACCCCGCCGGGGGTGTTGACCTCGACCACGTCGCCGACCTCCTTGGAGATCATGGCGCGCGCGATCGGCGAGGCGACGGAGATCTTGCCCGCCTTCACGTCGGCTTCGTGCTCGCCGACGATCTGGTAGGTGCCCTCTTCCTCGGTGTCCTCGTCGACCACGGTGACCGTGGCGCCGAATTTCACCTGGTCGCCGCTCAGCTTGGAGACGTCGATGACCTGGGCGCGACTGATCTTGTCCTCGATCTCGGCGATCTGGCCCTCGATCCAGCCCTGACGCTCCTTGGCCGCGTGATACTCGGCGTTTTCGGACAGGTCGCCGTGCTCGCGGGCCTCGGAGATGGCCGCGATGACGCTCGGCCTCTCGACCGACTTCAATTGCTTCAACTGATCGTCGAGGGCGCGATAGCCCTCGGCCGTCATCGGCACTTTTTCCATATGTCGTGAGTTTCTTGGCTAGCCCGAATGACAGACTTACTCGGCACAGAGGTCGCTGGGCGCACGCGACCGGCCCGAGAGGGTAGGACGCCCCGTCGCAAGGTTCAAGTCTCCTGATTGACGGTCAGGCCGGGCGCGAGGGCGCGCGGCGGCGCTCGCGACCCCGGACCTGCCGGACCAGGCTCCACGCCAGCCACGCCACGGCGGCCAGGCCGACGGCCATGAACAGGGCGGACAGGATCAGGACGCCCGCCGCCATGAAGGCCAGGATGAAGGCGACGGCGGCGGCGAGCGCGGCGATGGCTTGGACGGTTTTCAGACGCATGGCCCGTTAACGGTCTGGACCGCCGCCGGTTGCGGCTCCGCTGGCGCGGCGTGAGCGTCGGCCGTCCGGGTGTGGCTTCGGCGCCGCCGACCCGCGCCCTCGGCTCAGGCGTAGCTGTACGGACCGCCCCGCTCCAGCGCGCGCTGATACGCCGGGCGGGCGTGGATGCGCTCCAGCCAGGCCTTCAGGCGCGGCTTGTCCGGTCCGTAGCCGATCCGGCTGCCCGCCGCCTCGACCGGGAAGCTCATCATGATGTCGGCGGCCGTGAAGGCGTCGCCGGCGAACCAGTCCGAACGCGCCAGCTCCGCCTCCCAGTACGCCGTATGGGCCGTCAGCTGCGGGTCGATCATCCGCGCGTTCATGCCCCGCGAGATGGCCCCGGCCACCGGCCGGATCAGCAGCGGAACCCGTTTCGGGATCTGGCTGAAGATCAGCTTCAGCAGCAGCGGCGTCATCGCCGAGCCCTCGGCGTAGTGCAGCCAGTAGGTGAAGCGCCGGTCGTCCTCCGTGCCCCGCGCCGGCCGCAGGTCCGAGCCGCCGTGGGTCTCCAGCAGGTATTCGACGACGGCCCCGGTCTCGGCGACCTTGACCGCCCCGTCCTCCAGCACCGGCGACTTGCCCAGCGGATGCACGGCCCGCAGCTCCGCGGGGGCCAGCATCGTCTGCGGATCGCGCTGATAGCGCTTCACCTCATAGGCGACGCCCAGCTCCTCCAGCAGCCACAGCACCCGCTGCGAGCGGGAGTCGTTCAGGTGGTGGACGGTGATCATGGGGCGGCCTCGAAACGGGGAAGGTGCAAAGGCTATCCCATCCGCGCGAGCTGTGCAGTTTCGAAATGACCCCGGCCGGCGGAGTTGAGTCGGCGCCCGGTTTGGCCCTAAGCCGGGACCATGAGCGACGCCGCCGAACCCCGCCTGACCTCCCTCGCCCACGGCGGCGGCTGCGGCTGCAAGATCGCCCCGGCGGTGCTGCAGGACATCCTGGCCCGCATGCCCGCGGCCGCCCCCTTCGCCAACCTTATGGTCGGGACCGAGACCTCGGACGACGCCGCCGTCTGGCGGCTCAACGACAGCCAGGCCCTGATCGCCACCACCGATTTCTTCATGCCGGTGGTCGACGATCCGTTCGACTTCGGCCGGATCGCGGCGACCAACGCCCTGTCGGACGTCTACGCCATGGGCGGGACGCCGATCTTCGCCCTCGCCATCGTCGGCATGCCGGTCAGTGTGCTGTCGCCGCAGACCATCGGCCGCATCCTCGAGGGCGGGGCCGCCGCCTGCGCCGCCGCCGGCGCGCCCGTGGCCGGCGGCCACTCCATCGACAGCGTCGAGCCGATCTACGGCCTCGTCGCCCTGGGCCTGGTGCATCCGGAGCAGGTGCTGACCAACCGCGGGGCGCGGCCCGGCGACGTGCTGCTGCTGACCAAGCCGCTGGGCGTCGGCGTGCTCAGCGCCGCCTTCAAGCAGGAACGGCTGGACCCCGAAGGCTACCGGGCGCTGATGGACTCGACCACGCGGCTGAACGCCCTCGGCGCCCGGCTCGCCGGCCGTCGCGGGGTCCACGCGGTCACCGACGTGACCGGCTTCGGCCTGCTGGGCCATGCGCTGGAGGTGGCCCGCGGGGCCGGGGCGACGGTCGAGATCGGGGCCGCCCCGCCGACCCTGCCCGGCGTCCGCGAACTGCTCGAGGCGGGCGTCCGCACCGGGGCCTCGACCCGCAACTGGGCCAGCTACGGCGCCGAGGTCGACCTGCCCGCGGGCCTGCCCGACTGGCGCCGCGACCTGCTGACCGACCCCCAGACCTCGGGCGGCCTGCTCATCGCCGTCGCCGCGGGAGAGGCCGAGGCCCTGGCCGCCCTGGCGCGCGCCGCCGGCGACGACGTCCAGGCGGTCGGCCGGGTGGTCGAGGGCCCGCCCCGCGTCCGCGTCACGGCATGATCCGCCGCACCGCCGACCTGACGCCCGCCGCCCGCGACGGTTTCGACGCCCTCATCGACGTGCGCAGCCCGTCCGAGTTCGCCCTCGACCACATCCCCGGGGCGATCAACCTGCCGGTGCTGGAAGACGCCCAGCGGGCCGCGGTGGGGACCGAATACGTCCAGGGCTCGAAATTCCTCGCCCGCCGGCGCGGCGCCGCCCTCGTCGCCCGCAACATCGCCGCCCATCTGGAAGGCCCGCTCGGCGACCGCGACGGGTCGTTCCGGCCGCTGGTCTACTGCTGGCGCGGCGGCCAGCGCTCGGGGGCCATGGTCGCGGTGATGGATCAGGTCGGCTGGCCGGTCGCCGTGCTCGACGGCGGCTACCAGACCTGGCGGCGGCAGGTGAAGGCCGCCCTCTATGACGCGCCCCTGCCGCATCGCCTGATCCTGCTCGACGGGCCGACCGGCGTCGGCAAGACGGCCCTGCTCGCCGGCCTGGCGGCGCGCGGGGTGCAGACCCTCGACCTCGAGGCCCTCGCCGCCCACCGCGGCTCGCTGTTCGGGGCCATGCCCGGCGGCCAGCCGTCGCAGAAGGCCTTCGAGACCCGCCTCCACGACGCCCTGTCGCGGCTCGACCCGCGCCATGCGGTGGTGGTCGAGGCCGAGAGTTCGAAGATCGGGGCGCGTGTGGTCCCGCCCGCGCTGTGGGCCGCCATGTCCGCCGCCCCCGCCGTCCGGCTGGAGTCGCCGGTCGGGGTCCGCGCCGCCCGCACGGTGCGCGACTACGCCGGCCTCGACCCGGCCGCCATCGACACCGCCCTGACCCGGCTGCCGCGTCATATCGGCAAGGAGACCGTCGCCGGCTGGCGCGCCCTGGCCGCCGCCGGCGACCACCTGGCCCTGGCCAGCGAACTGATCGTGCATCACTACGACCCGGCCTATCGCCGCCAGGGCGGGGCAGGGGCGCGCGAACGCCTCGCCGTCGTGGGCGTGGACTCGCTGGCCGACGAGGCGCTGGAACGGGCGGCCGATGCGGTCGCCGTCGCCCTGCAGGGCGTCACAGCCCGCTGAACACGATCGCCGAAATGGCCGCCGAGGCGACCAGCCAGCTCAGTCCCAGCGTCGTCCAGCGCACGCCGAGGCGCCGGCTGCCGACGGCCAGCAGGGCCAGAAGCGCCGCGCTCGCCACGACCGGCAGGGTCCACGCGCCGAGACCGAAATGCTCGCTCAGCCGCGCCTCGTCGTTCGGATTCCACAGGCTGATCACCGTCGCCATCAGCCGCATGAAGGCCGCCCAGAACAGGGCGACCCAGGCCACGGCGCTGCGCCGCGCCTGCACCAGGGCGAAGGCGAACAGGCCCTGCATGATGGTCACCGCCGGGCCCGCGGCGGTGATCAGGACCCTATGCCCGGCCTCCACCGCGTCGCGGGCGCCGGCGCGGTTCAGGCTGAACCAGGCGTCATGCCCCAGCAGCGTCGCCGCCAGCCAGTGGCCGCCCTCGTGCAGGGCGAAGGTGATGAAGCCGGCGACGAACACCAGCAGGTAGAAGCCGATCCCTGTGCGCATGCGCGGCATGAAGGCCCCCGTCGTCTGCAACGGCCCAGCTTGCTCGGGGCGGGCGCCGGGGTCGAGTTAAGGATCGTTCACCGCCCTGCACGCGGCATATGGTCAAATCGACGGCGCGTCCCTAGCTTCGCCCGATGGCCGCATCCCGACTTCGCCGCACCCTTCGATCCCTGAGCCTGTGGGTGCTGGTCGCCCTGCTGGCGGGCCTGTTCGCGGGGGCGGGGGCCCAGGCCTGGGGGCTGCCCGGCGGGGTCGGGACCGCCGACCTGATCGGCTCGATCGGGACGCTGTGGCTCAACGCCCTGAAGATGACCATCATTCCGCTGGTGTTCAGCCTGCTGGTCACCGGCGTCGCCTCGATCGCCGACGCGGCCGCCACCGGCCGGCTGGCGCTGAAGGCCCTGATGGTCTTCGCCGTGCTGCTGCTGGGCGCCACGGTCTACGCCATCGCCGCCTCCGAGGCCCTGCACTGGCTGTGGCCGATCGATCCGGCCGGCGCGCGCGTGCTGCTGGCCGGGGCCCCTGACGCGACGGTGGTGCGCGAGAGCGCGGCGGGCGCCGGCCTGCCCGGCTTCCTCGCCGGCCTCGCCCCGGCCAATCCCGTCCGCGCCGCCGCCGAGGACGCCATCCTCGGCATCGTGGTCTTCGCCGTCGCCTTCGGCTTCGCCGTGACCCGGCTGGGCCCCGCCCGCCGCATTCCGCTGGTCGAGTTCTTCGAATCCATCGCCGAGGCGATGATCGTCATCGTCCATTGGGTGCTGCTGGCCGCCCCGCTCGGCGTCTTCGCCCTGTCGATGGGCGTCGGCCTCAACGCCGGCCTCGGGGCGCTGGGCATGCTGGGCCACTACGTCACCCTGGTGGTGCTCGCCCAGGTCGGGCTGATTCTGCTGATCTACGTCGTGGCCGTGCCGTGGGGCCGGATCAGCCTGGGCCGTTTCGCCCGCGGCGCCATTCCGGCCCAGGTGGTGGCCTTCTCGACCCAGTCGTCGCTGGCCAGCCTGCCGGCCATGGTCGAGCAGGCCCGCACCAGCCTCGGCGTCTCGACGCGCACCGCCGGCCTGGTCCTGCCCCTGGCCGTGGCGGTGTTCCGCATCACCAGCCCGGTCGCCAACCTGGCGGTGGTCTTCTACGTCGCCCACCTGCACGGCATCGACCTCGGCCCGGCCGCCTGGGTCGCCGGCGGCGTCACCGCCCTGGCGGTGTCGGTCGGCTCGGTGGGCCTGCCGGGACAGGTCAGCTTCTTCGTCTCCATCGCCCCCATCTGCCTGGCCATGGGCGTTCCCATCCAGGTCCTGCCCTTGCTGTTGGCGGTGGAGGTCATCCCCGACATCTTCCGCACCATCGGCAACGTCACCGCCGACCTCGCCGCGGCGCGGATCGTGGAGGGGCGGGACGCGCTGGCCGACCCGGAGCCAGGGGCGGGGATCTAGG
>JADGMZ010000086.1 GCA_015234495.1 Brevundimonas sp.
AGACCTCGCCAACAGCCGCGCCTGGCCGGGCTGGAAGGAGGGGTCGGAATTCGGCCCCGCCAGCGCGGCGAGCGCCGCCGCGCGCAGATGACGAAAACTTAATGGGCGGTCCCGCGGGGCCGCCCTAGAGTGCCCGGAAACGGGATGGAGCCTTTCTAGATGTTTCGTGCATTCACCAGCGGCGTCGCCGCCGCTGCGCTGCTGTTCGCCTCTGGCGCGGCCCTGGCCCAGGACTTCTCCGCCGACCGGATCAGCAACGACATCCGCACCATCAGCGCCGACGCGTACCAGGGCCGCTATCCCGGGACCGAGGGCGAGCGGATGACCCTGGCCTGGCTCCAGGCCCAGTACGAGGCCATGGGTCTTCAGCCCGGCGGCCCGGACGGCCAGTGGCTGCAGCCGGTGCACCTGAAACGCTTCACCCCGGTCGAGGGCGCCGCCAGCGCCAGCTGGACGGGGCCGGACGGCGTCAGCCATCCGCTGACCATCGGGACCGATGCGACCCTGCGCGCCGTCTCGAACGACGGTCAGGCCGCGATCCGGAACGCCCCGCTGGTCTTCGCCGGCTACGGCATCACCGCGCCCGAGCGGAACTGGGACGACTACGGCGACGTCGATGTGCGCGGCAAGGTCGTCATCGTCATGTCGGGCGAGCCTGGCGGCGAACTGTTCAACGGGGCCTATGGCACCAACTACGAGTCCGGCGCCTACAAGGCGGACGAGGCCTTCCGCCGCGGAGCCGTCGGCATCGTCACCCTGGTCGCCGAGCCGGCGTCGTCGGCGACCTGGCAGCGGGCCGCCCGCTTCTCCGGGCGCACCCGCACCCTGACGCCGGGCGCCGCCGACCTCGAGTTCTCGATGGCGGTGAACCACGACGTGGCCCAGCAATGGGCGGCCGCGGCCGGGCTGGACATCAGCACGCTGGCCGACATCGGTTCGGGCGCCTTCAAGGCTGTCCCCCTGAACGGCGTCACCCTGTCGGCCGAGACGCGGGAAACCAGCGAGACCCTGGTCACCCACAACCTGCTGGCCCGCATTCCCGGGACCGAGCGGCCGGACGAGACCATCATCTATTCGGCCCACTGGGATCACGTCGGCGGCGAGGCCCAGCACCCGAACACCCCCGGCGACGACAAGATCTTCAACGGCGCCTGGGACAACGCCTCCGGCACCGTCGGCGTGGTCGAGATGGCGCGTCAACTGAGCCAGGCTCCGCGGCCCGAGCGCTCCATCGTCTTCGCCCATATGGCGGCCGAGGAAATGGGGCTGATGGGCGCCTACGGTTACGCCGCCAACCCCGTCTATCCGCTGGAGACGACGGTGGCCGACATCAACATCGACATGCTGCCGCTGTCGGGCCCGACGAAGGACATCCCCATCTTCGGCAAGGGCCAGAACGACCTCGAGGACCGGCTGCAGGCGCTGGCCGAGCCGCTGGGCCGCTACGTCACCGACGACAGCATGCCCGAGCAGGGCTTCTACTACCGCTCCGACCACTTCCCCTTCGCCCGGATGGGCGTGCCGGCGATCATGCCGTGGCACGGCTGGGACTGGGTCGACGGCGGCAAGGAGGCCGGCGAGGCGGCGTGGAAGGCCAAGTTCGGGGCCGACTACCACAAGCCGTCGGACGAATGGTCGCCCGACCTGGACTTCACCTCGGCGGTCGAGAACCTGACCCTGCTGTACCACCTCGGCCTGGAGCTCGCGAACAGCGAGGACTGGCCGGGCTGGAAGCCGACCTCGGAGTTCGCCCAGGTGCGCGCCCGCTCGGACGCCGCTCGCCAGTGACGGCGACGATACGACCCCTGATCGGCGACGGCTCGCCGCCGGTCGAGGGGTCGTATCCGCAGGCGGTCGAGGTCGCCGGCCCCAGCCGCTGGTTGTATCTGTCCGGCCAGATTCCGGTCGCGCCGGACGGCTCTCTGGCGGTCGGCTTCACCGCCCAGTGCGACCAGGTCTGGGACAATATCGAGACCCAGCTGGCGGCCGCCGGCATGACCCTGGACAACCTGGTCAAGGCGACCACCTTCCTCTCCGACCGGCGCCACGCGCTGGAGAACCGCGAGGTGCGGCTGCGCCGGCTGGCCGGGCGTCAGCCGGCCCTGACGGTGATCGTCACCGGCATCTTCGACGAGTCCTGGCTGGTCGAGATCGAGGCGGTGGCGGCGGCGTAACGCCGCCTTGCGCACCCCGGCGATGCGCCGCACCGTCGGGGCATGAGCCACTGGTCGCCGCAAGCCTGTCAGGATGAACCGGACGGCCTGATCCTGTTCGACGGCGTCTGCGTCTTCTGCTCGCGCTGGGTGCGGCTGGTGATGCGGCTCGACCGCGAGCAGCGCTTCCGCTTCCTGCCGATCCAGTCGCCGCGCGGCCGGGCGCTGGCGGCCCGCTTCGGCATCGACCCGGATGCGCCGCAGACCAACGCCGTGATCGTGGACGGCCGCATCTGGTTCAAGTCGGACGCGGCCCTGACGGTGCTGGGCGCCTTTCCCGAGACCGCCCCGCTGGCGCTGCTGAAGGCCGCGCCCCGCGGGCTGCGCGACCCCGTCTACGACCTGATCGCCCGCAACCGCTATCGCATCTTCGGCCGCACCGATCAGTGCATGGCGCCCGATCCGGCCGACCGCGGGCGCTTCCTCTCATGACCCGCGTGCTGGTGATCGGGGCGGGCGGGGTGTTCGGTTCCCGCCTGGCCGAAGGCCTGCTGCGCCACGGTTTCGAGGTGACCGCGGCGGGCCGGGATCTGAAGCGGGCGCAGGCGGCCGCGGCCCGGCTGAAGGCCGCCTTTCCGGGCGCGATCGTGGACCCGGTCGCACTCGACACCTCGACCCTGACCCCGGCGGCGCTGACAGCCACCGGCGCGGCCATCGTCGCCGACGCCGCCGGGCCGTTCCAGGGAGGGCGGCCGACAACGGCGCAGGCGGCCATCGCCGCCGGCCTGCACTACGTCGACCTCGCCGACGCCCGCGACTTCGTGGCCGCCTTTCCGGAGCTGGACGCCCCGGCAAGGGCGGCGAGCGTGGTCGCCCTGACCGGCTGCAGCTCGACCCCGGCGCTGTCGAACGCGGTGCTGGACCGACTGACCGCCGGCTGGCGCGAGGTCGTGGCTGTCGAAGCCGCCATCTCGCCGGGCGCGCGTGCGCCGCGCGGCTTGTCGGTGATGCAGGCCATCCTGTCGTGGCTGGGGCGCCCGGTGCGCGTGTTCGAAGGCGGGGACTGGACCACGCGGCCCGGCTGGAGCGGCCTGCATCGCCGCGATTTCGGCCCGGCGGGAAGGCGGCTCGTCTCGCTGTGCGAGACTCCGGACCTCGATCTGTTCGCCCGTCGCTTCAGACCGCGGGAGCGGGCGTGGTTTCTCGCCGGGCTGGAGCCGGAACCGGCGCACCTGTCGGCCTGGCTGCTCGGTCGACTGGTCCGCCTGTTCCGCTTCGATCCGAAACCGCTGGCCGGTCTGCTCCTCCGGCTGTCGCCCTGGACCTCCGTCGCCGGTTCGGACCGCGGGGC
Source organism: Brevundimonas sp. (assembly GCA_015234495.1). Lineage (GTDB taxonomy): Bacteria > Pseudomonadota > Alphaproteobacteria > Caulobacterales > Caulobacteraceae > Brevundimonas. The sequence goes on from JADGMZ010000086.1 coordinate 3,505, forward strand.
CATGCGGGTCGAGGCCTATGGCGTCGATGTGGAGGGGAGGGCGGTGCGCGCGGTCTGGCGGCTGACGGCCGAGCCCGGCCAAGGGCCGGTGACCCCCAGCCTGCCGGCCCTCGCAGCCATCCGCGCCATCTCCAGGGGCCGGATTGAACCGGGCGCACAGGCCTGCGCCGGCCTGCTGACGCTGGAGGACATCGTGGCCGAGATGGCCCCCCACGGGCTGGCGACGGAGACGACGGTCGGGCGCGGCGCGGTCTTCGCCCGCGCCATCGGCCCGGCCTTCGACGAGCTGCCGCCCGCCATCCACGCTCTCCATGAAGCGCCCGGCCGATCCCTGTGGCGCGGTGAGGCGATGACGGAAGGGGCCGTGAACCCGCTGGCGGCCTTGGCGGCGCGTATGATCGGCTTTCCGCCGGCCCAGGCGGCCTGCCCGGCCGAGGTGTCCATCGAGGCCGACGGCGAGCGATCGGTCTGGCGTCGGCGCATCGGCGGCCATGCCTTCTCCAGCGTGCTGTCGGCGCCCCGCACGGGCGGGCGGGTGTGCGAGCGGTTCGGGCCGCTGAGCATGGACCTGCGGCTGACGCCGCAAGCGGAGCGGCTGGTCTACCGCGTCGAGGGCTGGCGTCTGGGCCCGATGCCGCTTCCGCGGGCTCTCGGCCCGACCACTACGGCGCACGAGGAAGTCGATGCCGAAGGCCGCTTCGTCTTCGACGTCGAGATCCGCCTGCCGCTGGTCGGGCGCCTGGTGCGCTATCGCGGCTGGCTCACCCGCGTCGCCTGATCCGGCCTCACCGCTTCCTGACGAACACGGTCCCGGCGGAATAGCCGGCCCCGAAGCTGCAGATCAGGCCGACGTCGCCGGGGGCGAAGCCGTCGTTATGCAGGTGGAAGGCGATAATCGAACCGGCCGATGAGGTATTGGCGTAGTCGTCGAGGATGATGACGTTCTCTTCCGGCGTCGGCTCGCGGCCCAGCACCTTGCGGCCAATGAACTGGTTCATGTTGATGTTGGCCTGGTGCAGCCACAGTCGCTTGAGCGCCTGCGGTTCGAGGCCGAGGTCGGCGGCGTGGTCGACGATCATCTCCGAGACCATCGGCACCACGTCCTTGAACACCTTGCGGCCCTGCTGGACGAACATCTTGTCGGTCAGGCCCGTTGGCGGCACGACCTCGGTTTCGCCGGTCGGCAGGGCGGCCTTGTTGAGGAAGCCGAAATTGTTGCGGATGTTGTTCGACATCTCGGTCTTCAGCCGCGTGCCGAGGATCTCCCAGCCGTCGACGGCCTGGTCCCCGGCCTCGATGATCACGGCGGTGGCGACGTCGCCGAAGATGAAGTGGCTGTCGCGGTCCTTGAAGTTCAGATGGGCCGAGCAGACCTCCGGATTGACCATCAGCACCGCCTTGACCGAGCCGGAGGCGATGAAGTCGGCGGCGGTCTTGATGCCGAAGGTGGCCGAGGAGCAGGCCACGTTCATGTCGAAGGCGAAGCCCTCGATACCCAGGGCCTGCTGCACCTCAATGGCCATGGCCGGGTAGGGGCGCTGCATGTTGGAGGCGGCGCACAGCACGGCGCCGATCTCCGACACCGGCTTGCCCCAGCGGGCGATGGCGTCCTGCGCCGCCTTGACCGCCATCTCGGCGAGGATCGACAGCTCGTCGTTGGAACGTTCGGGCAGGTTCGGGAGCATGCGCGACGGGTCGAGGATGCCGGCCTTGTCGAGCACGAAGCGCGACTTGATGCCCGAGGCCTTTTCGATGAACTCGACCGAGGAGGGCGTCAGCGCCTCCATCTCGCCGGCGGCGATGGCGTCGGCGTGGTCGGCGTTGAAGCGGTCGGCGAAGGCGTTGTAGGCCGCGACCAGTTCCTCGTTGGAGATGGACTGTTCCGGCGTGAACAGGCCGGTGGCGGCGATGACGGCTTTGGACATGGAAGAGGTGGTCCTAACGCTCGCGGCGCGGCCGCTCGCTGCTTGAGCGCCGGCTGGGTTCTGTTTCTGGACGGACTAGATAGGCCCGTCTGAGGGCGGCGTCGAGGCGGCCGCGTGCCGGGCCAGCAGGCGGTGGGCGGCGTCGAGGTGCAGACGCTCGACCATGCGGTAACCGACGCGGATCGCGCCCTTGCCCCCGGCCTCCGCCGAGGCGAAGGCGGCGACCACCTCGCGGGCGCGGGCGACCTCTTCGGCCGAGGGTGAGAAGGCGGCGTTGGCGGCGGCGATCTGGGCCGGGTGGATCAGGCTCTTGCCGTCGAAGCCGAAGGCGCGGCCCTGGCGGCATTCG